>JAIFLU010000201.1 GCA_020048915.1 Bacteroidota bacterium
AAACGCTTAAAAAGCGGATTAAAATAAAACGTATTTTTAAAAAGGAGGTTATTATGCCAAATTTAAACCGAAAAGGTCCAAATGGCGAAGGCGCCATGACCGGCAGAAAAATGGGCCGGTGCAACCCCGAAAACAAGGGAAAAACTGATGAGGAAATACTCCAAAGCAAAGGTTCGTCATCAGAAATTGGTATGGGATTAGGACAAGGCTATGGCAGAGGACGTGGTTTTGGAAAGGGATTAGGAAGAGGGATGGGTTTGCGATTCAGAGGGAACGTTTAATCTTAATTATAAGAATGTCTGATATTAACAACTGTTATAGTGGATCTAACTAAACGATTATAAGTATCCTTTTTTGTGGTTCACTATGTGTTGTAAATTATTAGACTTTCTTTTTTGAGTTTTTGCAAAAATTGAAGGCAAATTATGTTGCATTTTATTATCCACAAAGTATTGAAATTATTCATTTAATAATAAATTAAGCATGAAGTCTATTGTTGCAATTCCGTTAGAAAACGGCAGTTTGTGTTCTCACTTTGGTCATTGTGAGCAATTTGCCATTGTGGATGTTGATAATAATGTCATTATTGGCGAAAAATTAATCACCCCGCCTCCTCATGAACCAGGTTTACTCCCCGGTTGGCTTGCTGAACGTGGCGTTACCGACGTTATAGCCGGAGGAATGGGACAGCGCGCCCTCGACTTATTTGCTGCACAAAATATTAAAGTAAATGTTGGTGCACAACCTAAAAGTTCGCATGAATTAGTATCCGATTGGATCAAAAAATCACTGGTTATTGGATCAAATGCCTGCGACCATTAATTCCAGAGAAGCAATGATTTCAGATTACCGTTGTTTTTTCTGCTTTGCCCGTGCTTTTGGGCAATTGATTGAAAATGAAAATATCTCCGACGAGAATAAAAAGAGCTTTACCCGGGAAATGGCTAAAGTTTATACTGAAATATGCGATAATTTTTCGGCTCCCGTATTTTCGAGGGAATTACATGCAATCCTAAAACAATACACTCATAATATTGATCCTTATAAGCTTGTAAAGCACCAAAGTAACGATTTGGTATTAAACATGTATTCCGATTTTAAAAAAAAGGTTGAAGAATCCGGGGATCCTTTTGATATGGCATTGCGACTCGCTATTGCCGGAAATATTATTGATTTTGGCATAAGTAGAGATTTCGATTTACAGGAAACAATTGATAAGGTATTGCACACCGATTTTGCCATAGACCAATCCTCCGAATTAAAACAAGCACTACTACAAGCAAAAACAGTACTTTACCTCGGTGACAATGCCGGTGAGATTGTTTTCGACAAGCTTTTCATTGAAACCATGGCACATGCTAATTTGTACTATGCTGTTCGGGGCGGCCCTGTCATAAACGATGTTACTATCGAAGATGCTCTTTATGTTGGTATGGATAAGGTTTCGCATATTATATCAAATGGTTACGATGCTCCCTCTACAATTGTGGAACATTGTTCTCTTGAATTTAACGATGTTTTTGATCGTGCGGACACCATAATTTCTAAAGGCCATGGTAATTTGGAAGGGTTATTGGGCAAAACAGAAAAGGAGGTTTATTACCTTTTAATGGTTAAATGCGATGTTATAGCAGATACCTTAGGGGTAAAAAAAGGAGATTTCGTTGTAAAAAAGAATCACTCGATATGAAGATTGCTATTGCGAGCGGTAAAGGCGGTACTGGGAAAACGCTTGTTTCGACTAATCTTTTCTGGGCAGCCCAAAATTCAGGAATACCTGTTACGTTGGTCGATTGCGATGCCGAAGAGCCTAACGTAGGAGTGTTTATTTCGGGATATCAATTTGGTAGCATTAATGTTTCGCAGAACATTCCGGTAATAGACCAGGAGCAATGTGTCTTTTGCGGTAAATGCTATGAGTACTGTAATTACCATGCTATTGTTTACTTACCGCCTTCTAATTTTATTCAGGTAGTTGAGGAATTGTGCCACAATTGCGGCGCTTGCAGTGTAGCTTGCAAATTTGGAGCTATAACCGAAAGAGAAAAATTAATGGGTTCGTTAGTATCTATGTATATAAATAGCCATGCCGAGGTGATTGAAGGTAGGGCCGAAGTTGGAGTATATTCTCCAGTGCCCGTAATTAAAAAAGCAATTAAGGAATCAGACGATAAAACATTAATCCTTTTAGATTCCCCGCCCGGCATTTCCTGTCCTTTTATCGCTACTGTTGATAAGGCCGATTTTGTAGTTTTGGTTACCGAACCAACTCCTTTTGGATTAAACGATCTGAAACTTTCAGTCGAAACCCTTCAGCATCTTCAAAAACCTTTCGGCGTAATTATTAACCGCGCTGGTTTAGGTGACAATGAGGTATACAATTGGCTTAAAATTAACAACATTCCACTTCTTATGGAAATTCAATTCGATAGGGAAATTGCCCGTATTTATTCTGAAGGTCGGTTATTGGTAAAGGAAAAACCCAATTACAATGTTCAATTTTTGGATTTATTAAAAACTATCGGGGAGCAAATAAACCAATGAACGAAATAGCTATTTTAAGCGGTAAAGGGGGGACAGGCAAAACATGCCTTAGTGCCGCATTCGCTACTCTAACCAGTAGAATGATAGTGGCCGATTGCGATGTTGATGCCGCCAACCTGCATTTAATATTAACACCCGATAATTATCTCGAAGCGAAATATATATCGGGTTATAAAGCGATAATAGATTATAATACATGTGCAAACTGTGGATTATGCATTGACTATTGCCGGTTCGATGCTATTTCGTACCAAAATGGAAAGGTTACTATTTTCGAGACATCTTGCGATGGTTGCAAGTTATGTTCCCGGATTTGTACGTCGAGCTCTATTTCCATGCTGCAGAGTGATAAAAGTCGCTGGTATTCCGGAACCTTTCGTAACGGGAAAATGGTGCACGCCCGTCTTGCCCCCGGCGAAGAAAATTCGGGCAAATTAGTAAATGTTGTTCGCGATTATGCAAGAAAAATTGCCAAAGAAGAAGGACTCGAAACAATAATTATCGATGGCCCTCCCGGAACAGGTTGTCCGGTGATATCTTCAGTCACCGGTGCCAATAAAGCAATAATTGTTACGGAGCCCACCCGCTCTGGCTTTCACGATATGAAACGTATTCTGGAGCTTTCATCTAATTTCAAGGTTAAATCGTATGTAGTAATCAATAAGTACGATCTAAATGTAGATATCACCTGCGAGATTGAAAACTGGTGTTTTGACAGAGAAATTCCGGTGGTTGGGAAAATTCTTTTTGATAGGGAAATAGTTGAAGCTATGCTCAATTGTAAAAGCATAATAGAATGGTTACCGAATTCAATGGCGAGTAAAGAAATTGTAAATATTTGGAATAAAATTAATTGATATGAATAAACAACAAGCAATTGTAAAAAAAATACTGCCCAACATTAAAAACATTATTATGGTGGCATCTGGTAAAGGCGGAGTTGGGAAGTCAACGGTTGCTGCCGGGTTGGCATTGTCGCTTGCGATGGATGGCCACGCAGTTGGTTTACTGGATGCCGATATTTATGGTCCTTCAGTTCCAACGCTTTTCAACCTTCACGGCGAACAGCCATCTATAGCAGAGCAAGATGGAAAAACTGTAATTGAACCATTTATTAAGTTTGGCATTAGGGCGATGTCGATAGGTTTTTTTATTAATCCCAAACAGGCAATGCTTTGGCGTGGCCCAATGGCTTCCAATGGACTTCAGCAACTTTTAGACGAAACCAATTGGGGGCAGCTCGATTATCTGGTTATTGATACACCTCCGGGAACTGGCGATATACATCTCTCCCTGCTTCAACAATACGAAATAAGTGGAGTAATAATTGTTACTACACCCCAAAAAATTGCGCTTGACGATGTTCAAAAAGCAATTTCTATGTTTAAAAATGAACATGTGAGTGTTCCTGTCCTTGGGATAGTAGAAAATATGGCTTGGTTTTCGCCTTCTAAACATCCGAAAGAGAAATATTTTCTGTTTGGGCAAGGAGGCGGCGAATTGCTTTCTAAAACATTCAATATCCCCTTTTTAGCACAAATTCCTTTAAATGAAGATATTTGTTCTATTTGCGACGGAGGTAACCTTAATGATTTACTGAACGATATTGCTGTAAAAAACGGGTTTGATGAACTTTTAAAAGGTGTTACCAACCCGGCAACCGAATTAGTTAATTAGAATTAGCTTAAAAAATGATAGAAAACGAGTATAAATTCAGGGTAATGTATCCTGATACCGACCAAATGGGAACGGTACACCATGCAAATTATGTAAAATATTACGAAACGGCTCGGTGGGAATTGTTCCGAAGCATTGGTATTTCGTACCATTCGGTAGAAGAAGCCGGATACATGCTACCTGTAACTCGCATGAATTTCCGTTTCTTAAAAACAACGCATTACGACGAACAGCTCAGGGTAATAACCAGTTTGAAAGCCATCAAAGGAGTAAGAATATGGTTTTCGTATAAACTTTACAATTCGAATAACGAATTGATAAACGAAGCGGAAACAGAGTTGGCTTTTGTAGGCAGAAACACCTGGAAACCTTGTGTCGCTCCCGATTTTGTTTTAGATGCAATTGAGAAAAATAAAAATATGGAAAATGGACATCCCTGATATCACTTATCGGCCAATTGGAATTGTTCATTCGCCTTTTTTGAAGGCTGAAGGAACGCCCATTCAGCCGGCTGCAGCGATGAACACCGAAGCTATCATAGAGATTTTTCCCGAATTTTGCGAGGGGCTAGTAGATCTGGAGCATTTTTCGCATATTTTTATCTTGTTTCATCTTCATCGTGCTACAAAAAGGGATTTAAAGGTAATTCCGTTTTTAGATACCAAGCCACATGGGGTGTTTGCAACCCGTTCGCCAGGAAGGCCAAATTCAATTGGAGTATCGGTAGTATTTCTCAATAAAATTGAAGGAAATAAATTATATGTTCAAAATATTGATATTCTTGATGGTTCTCCGGTGTTAGACATAAAACCATATATTCCAAAGTTTGATGTTTTCGAAACTTCAAAAAATGGATGGTTTGAAAACAACTTGCAGAAATTGGAAGATAAAAAAGACGATGGTCGTTTTATTTAACAACATTTTATGGAAGCAAACGAGCAGTGCAATTCAATAGCAACAACTATCTGTATCATCAGGCACGGCGAAACCGATTGGAATTCTACAGGCAGGCTTCAGGGACGAGAGGATATAGAATTGAACGCTTTAGGACGCAAACAGGCTGCACAACTTGCTTTATACTTTAAGAGAGAACCATGGGACATTATTGTATCAAGTCCTTTAAAACGGGCCTATGAAACGGCTCAAATTATTGGTTCTCAAATTTCAATAGCTGAAATTCATGTATACACCGAAATTATTGAACGTTGTTATGGCTCCGCTTCCGGACTTTTGCCGGAAGAGCGTCGGAATCTTTTTCCAGATGGTATTCCCGATCAGGAAGAATTCGAATATTTGTGCCAGCGAGCTATGGCGGGAATTACTAAAATTGCCGGTAATTTTCAGGGGAAAAAAATTATTGTTATATCGCATGGGGGGCTTATAAACGCTATTTTGTATTCGATTTCAGGGGGTGAATTCGGCAGTTTTAAAACCCGTCTTAAAAATGGTGGCATCAGCAAACTTATTTTCCAAAATAATAATTGGTCAGTCGTGTTTTATAATAAGATGACTGATGAAATAGCTGATTCTGCGGATAGTCGCACAAATTTATATTCCGAAGCGGAATTAAACACTATGCGCATAGCAGAAGAGGCTCGGTTGCCGGGCAGAAATAGGGTAGAAGAATTAATTAGCTATGCTCAAAAGGCCGGGATTAAACGAATAGGAATTGCCAATTGCATTTCCTTACAAAAAGAAGCTGAACAACTTAAAACCAGACTTGCAGAAAAATTTGAGGTGTATTCAATCGACTGCTTTATAGGGAAAATATCTTCGGCCAAACTACTAGGTAATAATGCTAAAGGCGTTTCATGCAATCCTGCAGGGCAAGCCAATTACCTGGCTAGCAATAATACTGAACTTAATATTTCATTTGGACTTTGTATGGGACACGATATTCTCTTCAATCAAAGGTCGAAAGCTCCGGTAACTACACTTATTGTAAAGGACAGGGAACACAGACATAATCCATTCAAGGAATTTGATGATAAAATTTAAACAGATCAATCATTTCAAAACCGAACAGTATGAGTACAAAAAGAATTATCGTGATCGGAGGTTCGGCAGCGGGGCCTAAAGCTGCTTCGAAAGCCCGACGTATGGACGAAAACGCCGAAATTACTATCTTCCAGAAATCTTCTGATCTCTCTATGGCTTCGTGCGGATACCCTTATTACATTGGTGGTTTTTTCGATGACCGGAATCAGCTTTTGTGTTCACCGGCGGGAGTAGTCCGTGATTCAAAGTTCTTTTGGAATGCCAAGAAAATTAACACCAAAGTAAATACTGAAGTTACTGCCATTGACAGAAAAAATAAACGTATAGAATTTATTGATATAATTACCCGCGAAAAAGGTTCTGCCGAATACGACAAGCTGGTTATTGCCACTGGTTCAAAACCTCGTAAACCTTCTGTTCCCGGAATAGAATTGGATGGAGTAACTGCCTTACAATCGCTTCCAGATGCCGATTATCTGCGCAAGGTTCGTGATGAAGGGAAAATTAAAAGGGCTGTGGTTATTGGCGGTGGTTTAATTGGAATTGAAACATGTGAGGCACTGCATCTCGCTGGTATCGAAATTACTCTTATTGAGCTATTGCCGCAACTTCTTACATTTCTTGACAGGCAAATGGCTAAACTGGTCGAAAAATATGTGCAAAGCAAAGCCAATGTTATTTTAGAAAATGGCGTCATATCATTTTTAGGAGAAAATGGCAAACTTATCGCCGTGAAACTTCAAAATGGCACCGAAATACCTTGTGAGCTCGCAGTTGTGGCCATTGGTGTAATTCCGGATTGTACATTAGCGAAAGAAGCTGGTTTGGAAATTGGCAAAACTGGCGGAATTAAGGTAGATGAGTTTATGCAAACTACCGATAACGATATATATGCAGTTGGCGATTGTGTCCAAATTCCAAATCTTGTTTCTGGAAATTATGTGCATGCCCCTTATGGCGACCTTGCAAATTTGCAAGGCCGTGTTGCCGGAGAAAATATTATTTCGGGAAATGTAGCTAAATTCCAGGGTACTATTCAAACAGGTATCTGCAAAGTATTTGATTATGGCGTAGGGTCTACAGGACTATCTGAACATGCTGCTATAAAAGCTGGTATTCTCAATATCGAAACAGTTGTGAATGCAAGTCTTGATAAGCCCGGTTTTATGCAGGGTAAGCTGCTTGTAACCAAATTAGTTGTTGAAATAGCTCATGGATTAATACTGGGGGCTCAGGTCTTGGGATTTGGGGATGTTAGCAAGCAGGTTGCAATTTGGGCAATGGCAATTAAGGGAAAACTTACGGTGAACGATATGGTGAATGCCGACTTGCCTTATGCACCGCCTTATTCTCTTGCTATCGACCATAGTATTGCAACCGCACACATAATGCAAAATAAGCTCAATGGATTTTTTACAGGAATTTCAGCAGAGCATTTTAAGGAAAAACTCGATAAAAAGGACCTTATGGTTTTATTAGATGTCCGTAATCCCGACGAATACGAACAAATGCGATTAGGTGTTGGAGAAAAACTTATTCCATTAGGGCAACTTCGAAAAAGGATGGAAGAAATTCCTGAGGATAAAAATACGGAAATAATTACCTGGTGTAAGATTTCGCTCCGAGGGTACGAAGCTTCACTGATACTTCAGGCAAACGGATACAATAACGTTAAAGTTTTGGAAGGGGGAATTATGGCTTGGCCTTATGGTCGCGAAAAATAATTTGAAAATATAAAATGTAGAAATACCTTTATCTAAATATTAGAGAATTAATCTGACAATAAAATATCGGGTAAATAAAAGAATCTAAAGAATTAGTATGGCAACATTATTAGAACAACTAAAAACGGATATCCGTTTTTTAGAAGGTCTCAAAGCTTGTATAAACTGCGGTACCTGCACTGCCATATGTCCTGCGGCTCAATTCTACGATTACGATCCCCGGCAGATTGCCGACACGGTTCAAAATGGTAACGAATTAGAAATTGAGGCACTATTAAAGAGCGACACCATTTGGTATTGCGGGGAATGCTTATCGTGCAAAACACGCTGCCCACGCGGTAATACTCCCGGATATATTATTCAGTCGCTTCGTCATCTTTCACAGGAAACCGGTTATTTTACTTTTTCCGGAAGGGGGCGCCAGCAATTGCAGGTAAAACGACTTGTTGGCGACAATATGCTAAAGTACGGTTATTGTGTTTATATAGACGAAATTGATACCACTGAGCATCCCGAACAAGGGCCTGTGTGGGATTGGTTCAGACAAAACACTGATACAATTTTGCAAAAGCTTGGGGCAAATTATAAAGGAAATGGGGCTGGTACGCTACGTAAAATAAGCGAGACCGATTTGGACGAACTTCGGAAGATATTTACCGAAACCGGAGCAATGGAGCGATTTGAGAATATCGAAAACAAATTTCATTCGAATGAATAAAGAAGGAAAAGAAATTGTTTGGGGAGAATACCAGAAAGAAATTGCTCCTGATAATTATTATTATGCACGAAGTTGTATCCGGCAAAATTTTTTTCCAGGTTCGGAAGAGACTTTTTTGAAAATTGTAGGTGCAATTTTGGGAAAAGATATTTACGATGATCCTCATCAAACTACCTGTACCGGTATAGCTTATCATTCGGATATTATTCCCATGGAGACCACCATGACGGTTGTTGCTCGTCAATTTTCGCTGATGAACGATTCCGGCTATAAAAACTTTATCCCTTCGTGTGTTACATCTTTCGGAATTTATACCGAAATGATAGAGGCCTGGGAGCATTTTCCTGAAACGTTGGAGCGAACAAAGCAACAACTGAAATCTGCCACAGGCAGAACCTTTTCGTTGCCGGAAAATCTTGTACATACCAGTGATATTATTTATAAATACAAGGAAGCAATTTTAGAGAAGGCTAAATTTAAATTAATCAATAAACAAACTGGTAAGCCATTGCGGGTTGTTGAGCATATAGGTTGCCATTATGCCAAAATATTTCCGGCAAAGGGGGTAGGAGGTGCTGAATTTCCAAGTGTTTTATCAGGAATGATTGAAACATGGGGTGGCGAAGTAATTGATTATCCTGAAAGAAGGCATTGCTGTGGTTTTGGGTTTCGGAATTATGTGGTTAAAGAGAATAGAGGCTATCCGCTATCGAACACAAAAAGAAAATTTGATTCAATGGAACCTTTCAAGCCTGATTTTATAGTTGCAAATTGTCCGGGCTGTACTTTTTTTCTCGACCGCTGGCAATACGTTATAGCCGAAATGGAAGGTAAAACCTATGGGGAAGATGGTTTTGGAATCCCTGTGCTTACTTACGAAGAGATGGCTGGTCTGGTATTGGGGCTTGATCCCTGGGAAATGGGAATGCAACTGCATCAGGTAGGGGTTGAGTCTTTGTTAAATAAAATTGGGATTAATTACTGTTCTTTCGACAAATATAAAGGGGCTAATGGAGAAGATATTGGCATGCCAGAAAAGCCAAATATCCTAAAATGCTAGGACTATGAAAATACTTACGCTCATCGAAAACCTTGTTTATAAACAGGGGTTAATAGCCGAACATGGTTTATCGTTTTACATCGAAACAGATACCAAAAAAATACTTTTTGATACCGGACAAAGTGGGATATTCCTTCAAAATGCAGAAAAATTGGGTATTGATATTGCAGATATTGATGCGCTTATACTATCGCATGGGCATTACGATCATACCGGTGGATTATACCCTTTTCTTGAAAAAAATAGCAAAGCTACAGTTTATGCTAAAAAAGAAATTTTTGCCCCCAAATATCATGGTCATAGCCGTTTTATTGGAACATTAAAAAAAGAGGCCCTCCTTGGAAGCAGAATCGTTTATGTCGATGTTATTACCGAAATAGATGAGAATGTTTTTATAATGCCAAACATCACTATTTACAATTCAACCGATACCCATTTCGAGGGATTAAACATTAAACAGGGGACTGATTTTATAACTGACCAGTTTAACGATGAATTGTTTATAGTATTAAAGCAGCAAGAACAACTAAACATTGTTACGGCATGTTCTCACAGGGGAATAACCAACATTTGCAATACTGCAACCGATTATTTCAAACTAAGTGTCAATAACATTTTGGGTGGTTTTCATATGAAGGATTGTTCGATAGGACAATACATGGATATAATAAATTACTTCAGGAAGCTAAAGCCTAATGCAATTGGTGTTTGCCATTGTACAGGTGTCGAAAAATATGCTCATATGCGCCACGATTGTGCCTTGGATATTTTTTACAACTTTACTGGAAATGTTGTAGAGTTTCCTTAAAATACTTTTAGGGCTTCAAGCATGCTCTTTCTAATTGAAAAATGTCAATTGGAGATTATGATGTAACTTTAATAGAATCTAATTCTAAAAAGGCAACTAATTTTTGAGATTATGCACCGAATAATTTCAAACTGCTTAAACGGTCGGGGTTAATTTAAAATATTACTATCCAAAGAATCATTGGGTTGTACTGTTTTTGGACGCGACCAGCGGTTTTCTAAAATTTTGTATAATCCCCAGCAAGCAAGAAGGCCAAACGGAAGCGAAAGTAAACTTAATGCCAAATTGGGCATCGTTTCCATGAAATCAGAGTTTGCGAGTAATCCAATAATTCCTAATATAATGCCGCCAATAAAAGTTCCGGCATAAAAGGTAATAATGCCTAAAATTGCAAATCCCCAATTGTTTTTTTCAAATTCAAACGCAAGCTGGTAAAATGCTTTTCCAATGAAATAAAGAAGAAATAATCCAAGCATGATTTCAGAGATTAAATTAAGTATAGCGTGAGATTTATTAATTAATGTGGGTTTAAAGCGTATACCTCATAACTGGGCTAAATGTTACATTGATAAGTAATTAATAATTGATAAGAAGGAATAAACAAAATCATTTTATGACTGTTTACATAGCTTAAAATAATCCCAAATATTAACCTATTAAAAACTAAAGACATGAAAAAAGTAATTTTAAAATCTGCGTTTTTGATATGCTTTCTGGTGTTTACCTTTACCGGAGGATTTGCACAATCTAATGCTGAACTTAAAGCCAGTATTGAAAAAATTAACAAAGAATTGGCAGCAGCAATGTTATCGGGTAATATCGAAAAGAGTTTGAGTTTTTATACTGTGGATATCATATCTATGCCAAACCAGGGTAAAATGCTCGAAGGGAAAGAAGCCCTGAAAAAGTCAAACGAAGAAATGAAGCAATCTGGGGTTAAGGTGGTTTCATTCGAGCCTGTTGTTTTAAAGGTAATGAGCTGCGATAAAACAATAACCGAAATAGGTACCTATAAAATGGCGTTAACTATTCCAGGCCAGTCAGATCCAATTAAAGATCACGGTAAATACATAACTGTTTGGGAGAAACAAACGGATGGGTCTCTTAAAATAAAATTAGAAATCTGGAATACGGATGTTAGTCCAATGGATGCTAAAATGTAAATCCAATCTACTTTGAGCAGGATCCACATCTAGTTCTTAATAAATAATAAAGCCGATATGTTTTAGCATACCGGCTTTATTATTTTATAATACGATTTAAGTTCAAGAATATCAACCAGGTATTTTATTTTAGGTTGATTACCCGTGTTTGTT
>JAIFLU010000040.1 GCA_020048915.1 Bacteroidota bacterium
ATTGCAAAATGATTTAACAAAAAACTTCCATAATGCATCGAAAGTCGGGCTCGTTGGTTTTGGTATACTTTCAGATATTGAACACCATATAAGATGGCTGTTATGGAAGTAAAGTTCATTAATAAAATAAACCATGCCGATAATGCATCCACCTTTAAAATAATACTTCCAAATATAAACCCTCCATAAAAACTATATTCAAAAGTTTGTCCCAATAAAACCTGAATGGCAATTACCGAAGAGATAATACTATTAATCAATACACCCAAAACTGCAACATTTCCTTTCTGTTTAGAATCCAGAAAAGGTATTAGTAAAACAGTTATAAGCGTTGTAATGATAATTAGTATACAATAAGTCATTATTTGCTAAATTAAATTTAGAAAGGATGCTATCAATAACATAATTATAAAAAAGACACCATATAATAGATACAATTGAATTTTACCATTGTGGATAAAGGTAAAATAATCAGTAAATCGTAATATTATATTTATTGCCTTGTTAATAATTCGAACTTCGAAATAATCCAATACATACGATTGGAAATTCCTGTTTTTAGGGAATATCGATTCTTTTTCTATTTCCTGATAACTCTTCTTTTCAACTATTACAAAACTGAATAATTTTACCAAGCTACGCGAATAAGACTTCGAAGAATATTGCATTCTAATATTTGGTGCAACATATCCACACCCCCAGGTTGGAGCAACTGCCACAGCTTGTTCTTTTGTAAATTTCAGTTTAACAAAATAGACAGCCATTGCAAGTATATACATCCCTAAAGATGCTATACCCACTTTAGAGAGCAGCTTAGCGGTGGCGAAAACCTGGTCGTCGATTATAAAGGATGTATCGAATACTTTTATAATTTCTGTTACAGGAACTAAAACTAGATTTGGGAATACCCCAATAAATATCATCAGAAAAAGAATGATAAATAAAGGAATATGCATAAAGTTATCTACTTCAACCAGGGGATGGTGCAATTTTTCGCGCGGACTTCCCAGAAAAATAGTCCCGAATGATTTCGTAAATGTAAATAGCGACAATCCTCCTACCAAAGCCAATACCGAAACGCTTATAATCATAAGTGAACTAAACTGAATATTATCCGATTTAATTCCATCAATAAGTCCGCTGTAAATAAGAAATTCAGAAATAAATCCATTAAATGGGGGTAGTCCACTTATAGCCAGAGCTCCTGCTAAATAAAAGAAACCAGTGACAGGCATCGATTTGATTACTCCCCCTAATTGTTCCATGTTTCGGGTATGGGTTTTGAGATAAACATTCCCGGAGGCAAAAAACAACAACGATTTATACAGGGCATGGTTTAGGGTGTGTAAAAGAGCGCCCGAAAAACCAATAAACATCATCGATTTATTATCCATCCCTTTTCCGATCATTCCTAACCCAATACCTATTCCAATTATTCCGACATTTTCGATGGTACAATACGCCAACATTCTTTTAAAATCCCTATGAATGGCAGCATTTAATATTCCGTAAAAAGAAGTTAGCAGCGATAAAACCAAGATAATTTCTCCAATAAGTATCAAGTCGTTTCGGAGAAAAGAGACCATGCGAAGAATTCCATAAATACCCATTTTTACAATAACTCCCGACATTACCCCCGATATATGAGACGGGGCAGCTGAATGCGCATGGGGTAGCCATGTATGCAAAGGGATAAAACCCGCCTTAAGGCCAAATCCTAGAAAAAGCAACAAAAACATCCACTTGCCGCTTTTCTGCATAAAAAAGGAATCATACGAAATAAAATCAAATGAACCCTGCGAAAAATACAGCCAAATGAAAGCTACAGAAATCAAGGCAACACCAATGTGCATTTGCACCAAATAATTTAAACCGGCTTTTATTGTTTTAGGATTTGTATGATCAAACAAAACCAGTAATAACGAAGAAACTGACATTATTTCCCACGAAATAAGAAACGCAAAAGTATGCTGCAACATGCAAACCCAAACCATCGACATATGGAAAAGAACAAACAGTACCCAATGCAACGACGTATTGGCACGCTGGCTTTCCGTTGGTTTCATATACCCTATTCCATACAACGCACCGTTAAAAGCAGTAATATTGACAATAAGAATAAACCATGCCGATAATGCATCTATCCGAAGATGAATATCTCCGAAAATAAATCCGCCATTTAAAACAATATCCAAATCGTTATTAATGATGGAATATATTGCCGGATAAGAAGTCAAAACGGCATTTATGGCCACCAGAAAAAAAGCTGCAACAGATTTATTTTGTGATGGCAAAAACGGAATTATAAAAAACGAAACACCAACTACAACAATCGTACTTACTATAAAAACATCGAAATTCATATGCAAATTAGAAGTGAAAAAGAAGTTTGCTTCTTATTATTAAATTATTCTCAGTCTGATTTTAGATAAATATCAGCTAAAATTATCTAAAAACATATCAAAGTTAATGGAGATTGGTTTAAGTTGTTCCGAAAATACTATATTTATATTGGTTTGAACAATTTAATGAAATATTCAACCGTTTGTTAACCTTTGAAAAACGCTTGTTATCAAATAGCTATATGATATCTTTACCTTTCTGTCTATACAAATTTTATTTCAAAACTACCAGGTTCAAAAAAAAAATCTTCATACTATTTTTATTCCTGCAGATAATTTTTCAAGGCCATTTAAACAGTCAAAATTTACCCGAACCAAAACCTAAAAAAGTTCTTAGCCGGATTCTTTTTATTTTTGATGCATCTCAAAGCATGCAAGGGAATTGGGAAAAGAACAGAAAATTTGATATTGCCCGGGAAATTCTCATTGACATGATCGACAGCCTGGAAACGATGGATCAAATTCAACTTGCCCTGAGAGTTTATGGACATCAAAGCCCTGTACCTCCTCAAGATTGCAGCGATTCGAAACTCGAAGTTCCTTTTGGGCCGGGAACTGCTTCCCGAATAAGACAAAAATTAAGGTATATTGAAGCACGGGGAACAACACCTTTGGCAAAATCGCTGGAAATGTCAATTAAGGACTTTCCCCCTTGTGAAGATTGCCGAAATATCATCATTCTTATTACCGATGGAGTAGAAGCCTGCGATGGAGATCCTTGCCGCGTTTCACAAGATTTGCAGGCCAAAGGGATTACTCTCAAGCCTTTTATTATTGGAATCGGGATCGACGAAAATTTCAAAGAATCGTTCGATTGCATCGGAAATTTCTATAATGCACCCAAGGAAGAAAAATTTAAAGAAATTCTTGGAGTTGTCATATCACAAGCGTTAAATGCCACTACAGCTCAGGTAAATCTATTGGATTCCAATGGAAAACCAACCGAAACAAATGTTAATATGACATTTTATAATAAAGTATCGGGCAAAGTAATGCATAATTACCTCCACACTATTAATAACAGAGGCAACCCGGATACTATTATTCTCGACCCGCTGGTTACTTATCGAATGACCATTCAGACAACTCCCCCTGTTAAAGTGGATAGCTTTAAAATTACTCCCGGAAAACATAATATTATTGCTGCCGACACGCCGCAAGGGTATTTGACATTAAAAACAGAAGGAGGGATGCAATACAGGGACCTAATATGCATTATTCGGGAAACGGGAAAATTGAATACCTTAACTTACCACCAAATGTATAAAACCGAAAAGTATATTATCGGCAAATACGATTTGGAAATTCCGATCTTACCCCGGATTTACCTGAACAATATTGAAATAAAACAAAGCTCAACAACGGCAATTCAGGTACCTCAGCCCGGCTTGGTTACCTTTGTTATGTCAGCCCCCGGATTTGGAAGCTTGTACGTTCGGGAACAAGGGAAAGATTTGAGATGGATCTATAACCTAAATAAAGATGTTCGAAGCGAAATAGTAGTTTTGCAACCAGGAAGCTACACGGCAGTATTCCGGCCTGGTGGTGCTAAAAGTACCCTGTATTCGGTTTCCAAAAATTTCGATGTAACTCCGGGAGGAAGTAAAGCCATAGAATTATATTAATTTTTTTAGGTATGGTTAAACCTTTGGTCTATTAATGAGTCAAAAGTGAAACACTTCAACATAAACCCGTAAATTGATAAGTGATTATAATGATAAGGAGTTATTGGTTCTTTTCCGAACCGAAGATAAAAAGCACTATGCCTTTAATTCTTTGGTGTCGAAATATCAGAAGCGGCTTTACTGGCATATCCGAAAGTTAGTAATTAACCACCAGGATACCGATGATGTTTTACAGAATACTTTTATTAAAATTTGGAATGGACTTGCCGATTTCAGGGAAGCATCGCAATTATTTACCTGGCTTTACCGAATTGCGACCAATGAAGCGCTTACCTTTTTAAATCAAAAAAAGAGAAAGTTCTTTTTGCCCATTGTCAATTATGAGCAACAACTTTCAAATACCCTCGAAGCCGACGAATTCTTTTCAGGCGATGAATTGCAATTAAAGCTTCAGAAAGCTGTGTTAACCCTTCCCGAAAAACAACGGGTTGTATTTAATTTAAAATATTATGAAGAAATGAAGTATGAAGAAATGTCGGAAGTCCTTGAAACCTCAGTGGGTGCATTAAAAGCATCGTACCATCATGCTGTCAAAAAAATCGAAAAATATATCGAAGAAAATTAAACCTTTGTTACTTTTATTAGTCAAAGATGGAAAATAAAGAAATGAAACCGCAAAATAACAAGAGAATTAGTCTCGACGAAATAAAAAGGGACAACCCTTTTATAGTACCTGAGCATTATTTCGACTCACTGGGCGTGAGGGTTGCGGACAATGTAAAAGCTAAAACATCAAAAGATCCCGAATTAATTCCCATATTTGCCAAAGTTAAGCCAATACTTGCATTTGCATCCGGTTTTGGTGGCCTGGCATTGATTATTTATGTTGGCATGACGATCTTCTTTTCAAATGGGGCACAAAACACATCGACAGCGCAAAGTGAGATTGCCAGTAATATTGAATATGCCTTAGTTTCGGGATTAGATGAAGCGACACTAGTTGAAAACCTGTCTCAGGAAGTTGAATCCGGCACTGGCTCGGCAGATAATGCTTCCAATAAAGAGCAAATCATTAATTACCTTGCAAATGAAGATATCGACATTAACATAATTATAGATGCTTTATAATCAATAGATATGAAAAATATATATAAAATACTATTCCTATCGCTTACACTATTACTTGTTGTTCATCAATTTGGCCAAAGCCAGACAGCAAGAGAAACGGGCGACAGAATTAAAACCAAAAAAATTGCTTTTTTTACGGAGAAGCTTCAACTAACTCCGGATGAAGCACAAAAATTTTGGCCTGTTTTTAACGAATACGACGCTAAAAAGAATACGCTTTTAAATGAAAAGAGAAAGCTAACGGAAAATTTCCAGGCTAATGCTACCAAAATTAAGGATAGCGATGCAGACAATATTATGAATAAATATGTTCAACTAACAAAGCAGGAAGCTTTATTGATGGAAGAATACAATAAACGGTTTCGACAAATTCTTTCTGCCCAAAAAGTAATGAAGCTCTATCTTGCAGAAACTGAATTTAAGATTGTTCTGTTGCGCGAGCTAAAGGCAAACAGCAAAGCCGATAACGCAAATTAAACCGATAATTTCAGAATTAGCTCATCAAACAAAATTGCTGCTTGCTCGCCGGTAACCATATTTTTTAATGATATTGTGCCATTTGTCATCTCCGTTTCACCAACCATTGCAACAAAAGGAATTTTTTTAGCATCAGCATATGACATTTGCTTTTTCATCTTTTGGTTTCCCGGAAAAAGTTCCGCTTTAATTCCTTTCTCGCGAAGCTTTTGAACCAATGGCAAGCAATATAATTCTTCTTTCTCTCCAAAATTTACAAATAGAACCTGCGTCGATTGACTTGCATCAGGAGGATAACCTTCCAATTGGTTAAGCACATCGAAAATACGGTCGGCTCCAAATGAAATCCCCACTCCCGACACATCGGGCAGGCCAAAGATACCTGTTAAATTATCGTAGCGACCGCCACCACAAATCGACCCGATTTCCACATCGAGCGCTTTTACTTCAAAAATGGCTCCGGTATAATAGTTTAGTCCACGAGCCAAGGTTAAATCTATCTCAACAGGTGTTTTTATGGATAGTATTTCCAGGTACTCGAAAAGTGTTCTAAGTTCTTTTACACCTGTCAATCCCGATTCGGAAGCAAACAATACTTTTTCTAGAAAATCGAGTTTTTCGATATTGTTTAAATCCAACACCTGGACAATAGATTTTAATTCGTTTATTGCTCCTTCCGCCAGACCACGCTGAAATAATTCTTCCTGCACCCTCTCCCATCCCACTTTCTCGAGCTTATCAATGGCAATAGTTATATCAACAATTCGCTCGGGCTCCCCAATATATTCGGCAATTCCACTTAATATTTTCCGGTTATTGATTTTTATAACCGTCCGAACATTCATCCTATTGAATGCCTCATCGATAATTTGAATCAATTCAACTTCATTCAACAATGAATTGCTTCCAACTACATCCACATCGCATTGAAAAAATTCACGATACCTCCCTTTTTGAGGACGGTCCGCCCGCCATACCGGCTGAATCTGAAACCGTTTAAACGGGAAAGTAATCTCGTTCCGGTTCTGAACCACATACCTTGCAAAAGGCACGGTAAGATCGTACCGCAATCCTTTTTCACATATATAAGAAGATAGTTGATTTAATTCTACAGAAGCCAAATCATCCGGTTCAAATCCTTCTAAAAAATTCCCCGAGTTTAAAATTCTAAAAAGCAACTTATCCCCTTCTTCCCCATATTTGCCAAGCAGGGTGGAAAGATTCTCCATTGCAGGAGTTTCTATTTGTTGATACCCATATTTTTTAAATATCTCCCGTAACGTGTCAAAAATGAAATTTCGCTTGTTCATTTCATCAGGCGAAAAATCACGAGTGCCTTTGGGTATGGATGGTTTTGTAATGCTCATATTTTAAAGTCAATTGTCGAAAGTAAATAGTCGATAGTTTTCTGCTCAATATTCTGAAAAACTAAAATTCAAACAATTCCAGAACAAAAACATAATGCTACCTGCTTATTTTACCAGTTTTTTATATTTAATGCGGTGTGGAGAGTCGTCGCCTAACCGTTTTTTACGGTTTTCTTCGTAATCGGAATAAGATCCTTCAAAAAAGTAAACACTGGAGTTTCCTTCAAAGGCAAGAATATGGGTAGCAACCCGATCGAGAAACCACCGGTCATGCGAAATCACAACTGCGCATCCTGCAAAGCTTTCCAAACCTTCTTCCAGTGCCCGGAGGGTATTTACGTCAATATCATTGGTAGGCTCATCGAGCAATAAAACATTGGCTTCTTCTTTCAGTGTAAGGGAAAGATGCAAACGGTTTTTTTCTCCACCGGAGAGTATCCCGCATTTTTTTTCCTGGTCGGCACCACTAAAGTTAAATCGGGCAACATAGGCACGGGCATTGAATGATTTACCGCTGATCATAATATTTTCGCTATCCTGCGAAATTACCTGATAAACCGTTTTTTCAGGATCAATTAAAGTGTGCGACTGATCAACATACCCTATTTTAACCGTTTCGCCTACATCAAAAGTTCCGCTATCGGGTTTTTCAAGACCCATAATCAAACGGAACAAGGTAGTTTTTCCTGCACCATTAGGTCCAATAATTCCCACAATACCGCCAGGAGGCAACATGAAATTAAGGTTTTCGAAAAGTAGTTTATCGCCAAATGCTTTTGAAACATTATTGGCAAGAACAACTTTATCTCCTAACCGTGGGCCATTGGGGATAAAAATCTCCAACCGTTCCTCTTTCTGTTTTACATCTTCGTTTAACATTTTATCGTATGCCGAAAGACGAGCCTTAGACTTTGCCTGACGCGCTTTAGGAGCCATACGCACCCATTCAAGTTCCCGTTCTAATGTTTTCCGACGTTTACTTTCGGTTTTTTCTTCCTGAGCCAGGCGGTTTGATTTTTGCTCTAGCCACGATGTGTAGTTCCCTTTCCAAGGAATACCTTCTCCCCTATCCAGTTCCAAGATCCATCCGGCAACATTATCGAGGAAATATCTATCGTGGGTTACGGCAATTACAGTTCCTTTATATTGCTGAAGGTGTAATTCCAGCCATTGTACCGATTCTGCATCGAGGTGGTTGGTAGGCTCATCGAGCAATAAAACATCCGGTTCTTTTAAAAGCAAGCGGCATAATGCAACCCTGCGTCGTTCGCCCCCGGATAAAACACTAACCAGGGAATCGCCGTCGGGACACCGTAATGCATCCATGGCCCTTTCAAGCTTACTGTCGATATCCCATCCCCCTGCATGATCAATTTTTTCTGTCAGTTCCCCCTGACGGTCAATGAGTTTATTCATATCATCGTCGGTCATGGGTTCGGCAAATTTATTATTTACCTCTTCGTATTCTTTCAGAAGATCCATTACCTCCTGAACCCCTTCCTGAACAATTTCTTTGGCAGTTTTTGTATTATCCAATAGTGGCTCTTGCTCCAGGTAACCCACGCTATATCCGGGAGAAAAAACAACATCGCCCTGAAAAGATTTCTCTAGTCCGGCAATGATTTTAAGAAGTGTGGATTTACCAGAACCATTTAATCCGATGATTCCAATTTTTGCCCCGTAAAAAAAAGACAGATATATGTCTTTTAAAACTTGTTTATGAGGTGGGTAAATCTTATTAAGCCCCACCATCGAAAATATTATTTTTTTATCGTCTGCCATTATTTAAAAAAATTAGGCCACAAAGATAGAAAAAGCTAGAAACCCATCGCTAAGCGTTTAAAATCTTTAGCTAAAAAACCCGCAGGTTTTTTCTCATTAATCGTAAAATAGTTGTAATAATACATTACAGCATTGTCAGTACCCAATATATAATGGTACGAACGGCCTTCCGTATCATCTTCTCCAGGGCTTATTTGATGCAACACCATTGTGTTTGGCAGTTTATCTTCCACAGCTTTTTCAATCTCATCAGAAGTAACAATTTTGACATCGTAGTTATAAATAGCTTTTATTTTGTCGATGGTATTTACTTCCTCAGCCAAATCCTCATCTTCTACCAATAATGTTCGTTTCTTAATTTCTTTAATATTTTTATTGTAGTAATTAAGTTTTCGCAAATAGGCATGGCTTGAAGCTTCCTTCATGTTACCCAAATGAACTCCAATAAACCGTATAATAAGTCCAAGCTTATTCACGTATTCGTTTTCGTCGACTCCGGAATAAGACAAAGGAATATTTACAATTTCGGGCATATTGGACAGAATGGTAGATGTATCGCCCATGGCAAGCACGAGGTAATCGTAATATGCATCCATGTTTCCTTTCGATAGGTTTTCAATGGAAAGGAAAAGGAAAGAATTTTTGTTGTCTTTTCGCATCTTATCAAACTCGTCATGACTTATAACTTTATATGGAGTAACCTTCCAATATTTCTCCATGGAGCTTTTTATGAAAATGTTAAAACCAACAGAAGGATTATTATCCATAACTACATAGGTAGTGGAAGTAAAAAAATCAATGAGCTGAGATTTATTAATAAAACGGTTTTGAGCCTGAGCCTGAATTAGAATAAGAATTGAAGATAGGATTAAGATGAACTTTTTTTTCATATCCATTTTTTTAATTAAATTACAAAAATACTTTAAAACACTATTGGACAAACCAATAAACATCAGAATTATTAAATATACATCAATGTCGCTCAGATAAGAATTAAGCTTCTACTCCCGTCAGCCAGAAGAACTGGTATTAGTTTCACACTAAGACAAAGAGTATATGAATTATTCAATTCCTAAACGACATTAAAATGTAAAATTGAGGAAGCTATTTCTTAGCAATATGTTTTAAATCTTTTAGAAGAAAAGCATCGGAATCGTCCACCTTATCTCCCACATTATGGTAATTGAAAAAATAAAATTTTGCATCGTCTACACCTACTAAAATCTTATAGCAGCGCGAATCTATGCGGGTTCCCTCCGGACCAACTTTATGAAGAAATACAACATTTGGGGTACGCTCTTCAATTGCCAGTTTAATATCGTCGCGGGTTACAATTTTAACATCACCTCCGTATATTTTTTTAATTTTAGCTAATGTATTGATATCTTTTGAAAGCTCATCGGCCACAAAATAGATGGTTCTGCCTTGGAGATCTGCAATATTATCGTTATAGTGTTTGAAAATATTCACCGATAATAAATCTGGCTTATCGAGAAGCATTTGAACATGATTTTGCATAAAGCGCAAAAACACTCCCAGTTTATAACTATAGTGGTCTTCATTAACACCAGTGTAAGAAAGAGGTACAGAACATAAATCGGCCATATCTCCTAATGAAGGAGAAGTACCTCCCAATAAAAGACTTAAGAAATTATATTTTGCATTCGTTTTATCATTTTGAAATTTGACCTGATTTAATAAGATAAAAGAATAGGAAGGATCTAAACGCTTTTTTTCAAAATCCTTCCACGAAATAAAATCGAAAGGGGTTATTTTCCATTCCACAGGCATTGTTTCCTTTGCAACCATATTAAAATCCGAAAGTGGATTATCTTCCAAAACTATAAGTGTCTTTGTGTTTTTAAATTTTTGCAACTCCTCCGGGGTTGGAATATATTCTTTTTGACCCCACATACTTAAACACCACATTCCCAACAAAAAAAGAACAGATAATTTTTTCATAACAATAATATTTATGAGTTTGGTATTAACAGAGGATTTTGTTCGTTAAATTTCCGAATGTAAAGAAATTTCATTTGCTGTTTTTTCTTTTTAGATAAAGCAACATATTCATCGTGAAGTGCAGGATCGCGCATTAATAAAACTTCGATATTATCAACTTCATAGTCGTATATTTTTCCTGTTTCAAAATCCATAATAAACTGCCTGATTTCTGTGGTTGAATATGAAGGAGGTGGGCCATAAGACCGGTAATAATAATATGGATTGTAGTAATACGGGTCGCTGTAACGGCTATTTAGAATAACGATATTAGCGATAAAATGACAGATATTACCGACAATATTAATTTTATTAAACGAATCACTCATTCGAACATACAGGGAACCATTCTTTGAAAACCCCCAAATAGTCTTCATTGCAACATCCTGGCGTATCCCCAAATTATCATAATAACTTATTACTGATTCGGTAGAAATAGCCTCAAAAAACTGGGGATTACTATAATCAACTGTGGAAATGATTTTAAATTTAGGAATAGGCGAATTATTCTTCACCTGATCGAAGTTTAAATATAACCCTTCCTTAAATTTAAAATCGGGGGTGTATTTTACTAAAGGCAAGGAAGACAGTGATGAGCTATCCTGTTGGGCTACTCCATGTATACTTACAAAGACAAACAGACTGAATGCTATGGAGATGGTTAAAAAAAGACTTTTCATAACAAATGTATATTACAAATTTAATAGTTTTTGCGATGGATACATCAGTTGTTAATTTGTTTTTATGTTGAAATTAAACAAATCAATTATTATATTTAACAATAATATTGTAAACAAGTTGCTTGACAGCATTCGTTTCTCTTTTAAAAAAGTTGTATTTACATTTTCTAAACAATTAGAACTAATATAAAGACTATTCTATTGTTCGAATTTGCAAAAACGTTAAAATCCTTGAAAATGAAGGTTTGTCGAAATGCGATTTCGTTGCAACAGTAGTTTATGATGAATAGCATTGAAGTTTTTTATCGGAAACTCTTAATAATTATGAGTTTTATTTCGTTTTTTTTTTAATTTTAACAAA
>JAIFLU010000035.1 GCA_020048915.1 Bacteroidota bacterium
AAAATACGGGGTGAAGGATAACGACCATTATCCAAACCACTAACATTATCATTGGCCTGGCTGGCACCAACTTCAGGATCGAATCCGGTATATTTGGTTATAGTCCACATGTTCTGAGCATTGGCGAAAACTTTTAAGGTTTCTATCCTGGCTTTGGAAGTAATACTTTTAGGAAGGTAATAAGCCAGTGTAATATTTTTAAACCTTAAGTAAGAACCATCCTCAATATACCTGTCCGAAATACGGGTGTTATCATTTGGGTCGCCAGCTATATTGCGGGGTACACTAGTTCCTGGATTTTTTATCTGAACATTGTCAATATCGTCAAACCAATTTTGACCTGGTGCATAAGCTTTATTTGGGTCAATTGGTTCTGATTTTGCACGATCTATAGCAGTTCTAAGCTGATTATTCCACATCGATTCCATTCCACTTAAGCTTCTTCCCACGTAATTCAATACCTTATTGCCGTATGATCCATTCAGGAATACATTTAGCTCAAAGTCCTTATATCGAACAACATTGTTAAACCCGAAAGTAAAAACAGGTAGTGGAGAACCAATATTGGTACGGTCGTACTCGTCGATAACGCCATCGGGTGTTCCGGCAGGACCAGAAAGATCGGCAAATTTTATATCGCCCGGCCATACAGTATTTGATCGGTTAAAATTACCATCAGCAGGATATGCTTTCGACTTAGGACTGTTTAAAATATCAGCCTTGTCTTTATAAATACCAGCTACTTTATACCCATAGAAATTATACAACGGATCGCCAATTTCAGTTAAGCTAACTAAATCGGTCCACTGTCCGTAGCCTTCAATGTGTGCAGCCGGAGTACCAGTTAAACCCAATAACTTATTTTTATTAAAAGTTAACGACAAGTCGCTGTTCCAGGTAACATTCCCTTCAATTGGCCGGGTGTTTAACGAAATTTCGACACCACGATTTTGAATTTTACCAAAATTACCCATTGGAGGGTTTAAACGAATTGATCCGTTTCCGCTGGTTCCCATGTATGATGGAAGCTGCATATCCATTAACATTGCCGAAGATGTTTTATCGTACAAGTCAATAACTAATTCAATTTTGTTATTGATAAAGCCCATATCGAAACCTAAGTTAATTTGCTCTTGTTTTTCCCAGGTGATAAATGGATTGGCAATGTTCGATTGACGGAATCCTTGTCCTAAGCCCGAAGGCATTTTATTAATAGCTGCACCCCAGCGGTATCCGCCAATATTGGCGTTCCCTGTTTGTCCCCAACCTGCCCGAATCTTGAAATTACTTACAACATTCTTTATACTTTGCATGAAGGCCTCATTCGACACTCTCCAGGAAACCGAGAATGCATGGAACGGAGCCCATCTGTTTTTTGGTCCGAAATTAGAAGAACCATCCTGACGGTATGTATAGGTAGCAAAATATTTGTCGTTTAAAGAATAATTGCCCCGGGCAAAGAAAGAGGCCATTGCACCGCTTCCGTGGCCGGAACCAATGGTCATAGTTTTTGCATCACCCAAACTTGGCTCATGGATGTCGTTGCTGGATAATCCGGAACTTGCGCCCCGAAGGTTTTCATACATCCATTCCGAGACTTCCTGACCTAGCAATGCTGTAACATTGTGCTTTCCAAACTGCCTGGTATACGTAAGGTAATTTTTTACCTGCCAGAACAAATTTTGGTTATACTGCCGGGAAGAAGAATTTGTACTATTTATTACAGAGCCATATTTAAATGTTGGAGTGAAATTATATGCGTTTGATCCGCTAACATCAGCACTTACTTCAGACCTCCAGGTCAAACCTTTTAATATGGTTACATCGCTATAAATATTCCCGGTAAAATTTGTACGTTTTAAAAGGTTCTCTTCGCTTAATGCTTTACCAATTGGGTTTACATTTCCTGGGGAACCTTCGCGTTCATCACCAGAATAGGTCCCATCGGTGTTGTAAATTGGCACATCAGGAGTGGTGCGTAATGCTACGCTTATAATACCTTCCGAACTATTATTCAAACCAACATGCTCCTGTGAGCGCGAGAACATAAAATTTGTTCCTATCTTAAAGCCTTTTTTCAAATCTGCATCCAGGTTTACACGGCTGGTAAAACGATTAAAGTCCGACCCAATAACAGTTCCGTCCTGATCAAAATAACTACCCGAAATAAAATACCGTACTTTATCAGTCCCTCCGGTTGCACTCATTTGATGGCTTTGCATGGGAGCCGTTCTGAATACTGCATTTTGCCAATTGGTACCTTCTCCTAACAGAGATGGGTCCTGTAATTCAACACGAGGATCGCGCCCATTAATTTCTGCAGCATAATCATTGCTATATTGAGCATATTCGCGCAGATTCATAATGTCAATGCGTTTTACCTGCTCCTGAATTCCATAATTGTATTCGTACGAAAATTTTGCATCACCTGCCTTACCGCGCTTGGTGGTAATTAAAACAACGCCATTCGCACCGCGAGAACCATAAATTGCAGTTGCAGAGGCATCTTTTAATATTTCCATGGAAAGTATATCCGAAGGATTGATAGAAGATAATCCGGAAAAAGTCGAAACACTTCCATTACCAATTGCTGCTGCTAAACCAACAGAATGACCGCTCTGACTAACATTTTGAACAGGAACGCCATCGACAACATACAAAGGTTCGGCAGCATCTGCCCTTAATGTACCTTGTCCGCGAACCCGGATAGATACAGAGGAACCCGGCTGACCAGAAGTTTGAACTGCAGTTACCCCGGCAGCACGACCTTGTAATGCCTGGTCGAGGTTTGCACCAATTGAGCCTTTTAATTTATCGCCCGATACTGAAACACTGGCACCCGAAAGGTCGCTTTTCTTTGCGGTTCCGTAACCAATAACCACAACCTCATCCAATTTTTGAATATCGGCAATAAGGGTTACATCTATTTGAGCACGGCCTTCAACTGCCACTTTTTCTGTATTATACCCAATGTAGGATAATACCAGCGTAGAAGTGGGGCTAGGCAATTCGATGCTATACCGTCCATCCATATCCGTAGTAACCCCCAATGTAGTTCCTTCCACAATAATGTTAACACCGGGGATTGCGTCGCCAGTAGCGGCATCGGTAACTTTTCCGGTAACTTTTACTTGTTGAAGTAAAACCTTTGGAGAAATAATAATCAAATCGTTGTCCAATATCTTATAGGACAAGTTTGTACCACTTAACAAATTATCGAGCAGATCGTTTATATTAACCTGATCGGCTGACAATTCCACTCTTTTATCAATGTTCGTGAGAACATCGTTATAAAAGAACCTGAAGTTACTTTGGTTTTCAATTTCCTTGAAAACTTCTCTCATTGTCAGATCACTGTCCTTAATAGTAAGATTTTTATTCTGTGAATACACAGAAGCAGTAACCTGAAAAATTCCGATAAACATGAATAACAATGACATTCTCATGATTTCCAGTAGTTTAGTGTTTTTCTTTCTTCGAAGAAAGTAATGTAATGTTAGTTTTTTTTTCATAAATTTGTGGTGATTAATGTTTAACATAAGAATCATTCATTTGCAGTGAGTTGATTCATAAAACACAATTAATTAGAGCCGATAAATGTTTCAGCATTTTTCGGTTCTTTTTTTAGGTTTTCATAGGTAGAAGTTTTATGGTTTTAGTTAGCATTTGTTATTAAAAGTTAGATTTTTTTTATTTGAATTTTTGATTTCGGTAGAGTAATATATCATTCTGTTTGATGGAATACTCGATGGGGGCAGCCGATGAAATAGCCTGTAACACTTGTTCCAGACTTTCGTCTTTTAGCTTACCGCTAAATACAAATTCTTTCAATTCTATATCCCTAAACACCACACGCACATTGTAACGTCGTTCAATTTTTACAGCGAGGTCTTTTAACTGTTCCCTTTCAATTATCCATTGAGAATCCTTCCACGATGTATAAACCTGTGGTATAATATTCGAAGAAAAATCTACTTTATTTATCGCTACAGGAGTTATTTTTTTTGCAATATCCCCGGTAGTATCAATATTATTCTTTTGTAACTGAGGTAGCTCATTAACCGATTGCTCTTTTAGTATTTTAACCTTTTGGTTTGCCAACAATAAAATTAATTCTTGCCCTTCGTTCCTGGTTTGTGGAGACGAAACCTGAACTTTTCCCTGAACTACCGTAGTCTCAATAAAATTCTCGTCGGGATAAGCCTTCACATTAAAAGTTGTTCCCAATACTTTTACAGTTGCCTCACTTGCCTTCACAATAAAAGGTATCTTTTCATTTCTTACTACTTCAAAATAGGCTTCCCCTTCGAGGGAGACTTCGCGCTTATCCTGCCCGAAGAGTTGATTATACTTTAACGAACTGCCTGCATTTAGCCAAACGGATGTTCCATCGGGTAAAAATATATGCGAGCGTGAACCTCGGGGAACATTATATTCTGAATAAGAAATTGTATCAGAAGAGTTTCCGGAAATAAAAAAACGATAGGCAAAGAATCCAGAAGCAAAGACAAAAATAATGAGGGCTGCAATTTTAAGGAAAGGGATAAAGAAAGATTTTGAAGGGGTACTCTTTTCTTTTGGTAAGATAGTGAGGCATTTACTTCTTAAATCGCCCCATGCCAGATCTTCATTATATATTGAGCCCGATTTGTGGCTACTGGTGGCGATATAAAGTTCACGAAAATGTTTTAATTCTATTTTATTATCATATTCAAGGGCAATCCAATCTTTCAATAAAATTAAATCTTCAGGAGTGGCAATACCATCCAGGTAATCGAGAATAATCCTTTCAATATCGTTAAATCTATCAGGCAAACCCTTCGTCTTTTTTAGTTCAATACTAATAAGACCGGCAACCCAAAATAAAATGTGACAGGAAAATGAATTATTTTTTAAATATTTTAATTGAGCCTGTTTTTCAAGGATTTGTCTTCTTTCAGAGAGACCAGGTTTCCATCGATTGAAAACCGGATAGGAGAAGTGAACCGAATAACATCCATCACTTGTTCAAAAGTCTCATCCTTTAGGATACCACTAAAAACATAGTCTTTAACCGATTCATCCAAAAATTGTATTTTAACATTGTACCTTCTCTCGAGTTTAATAGCCAATGAACCTAATTTTTCACGTTCGATAATAAGTTCCCCTTTCCGCCAGGATACGAAAATATTGGTATTTACACTTGAATTAATTCCTAATATGCGTGTTGGTATTTTATCATGTCCCGCTTCAGGTTGCTTTTGAGATTTGATAACCTGGGGCTCAACAAGGGGAGGGTTTGTGTACTCCTTTAAAAATGAAGCTGTTTGATTGGTAGTTAGAAATACTTCTTTTGCACTCTTACCTGACACTATTTGATTTATAACTTGTATTTTACCTTCTACAACAGTAGTGAAAATAGTTTTTTCTTCGGGATAAGATTTTACATTAAATTTGGTACCTATCGCTTTTACTTCAATTCCAGGAGTTTGAACTATAAATGCCAGCTCTTTATTTTTGTGAACTTCAAAGAAAGCTTCGCCTTTAAGTTCAACAACTCTGTTGTTTACATTGAATGCACTGCTATATTTTAAATAGCTTCCGGCATTAAGCCAAACATATGATCCATCGGGCAATGCAATTTTGGAGGTCGATCCGTATGGAACAAATACTTCCTGATAGGTGACTTCTATTTGTTGGGCACTCTGGCTAAAATAATAATATACAAGTGGGGCAATAATACTAAACACTATTGCTATGGCTGCGTATTTTAGCCATTCCAGCTTTCTGACAGGTTTATTAATTTTTAAATTTTGCTTTAAAGAATCCCAGGCTATATTTTCATCATAATCTTTCTCATGCCGCGTGGTAGCGCTTGCCTGCCAAATATCCTTAATTTCCCATAAAAGTTTAGGGGATTCGTTATTTTGCTGAAGCCATTCCTTTATATTCTCTCTTTGTTCGGGCTTAATACCCTGAGAAAAAATATCAGCGAAGTTTTCAGGAATATCTTTATCTAAGTTATTTTCCATGCATTAATTAAAAAGAAGATTAAACCTACTAATAGTGGAAGATATTCCCGTAAGCTCTCCCTGAGTTTTTTTAAGGCCCTCATCATTTGTGTACGAATAGTGTTAATAGATAACCCAAGCTTGGAAGCAATTTCTTCGTAACTTAAATCATCAAACCGATGCATACAAAAAATTTGTCGGCATTGTTCCGGTAATGCCCCAATAGCCTGATTTATTTCAGTTTCAATTTCTTGTGATATTAGATTGGCAATTGGATACTGATCGGAAGTTGGATATAAAAGTTCTTTATTTTGCAATGCATTGGTTGCAAATTCATTGTACTTCTTCAAAACCTTCAAATGTTCCAGGTACTTAATACTGGTATTTTGAACACTTGTATAAAGGTAGGCCTGGGCCGATCCTGTAATATTCAAATTTTCCCTGCTTTCCCAGATTTTATAAAAAACATCCGAAACAATTTCTTCGGCCATGGATTTCTCTTTCACAAAATCCTCGGCATAAATACATAGTTTTTTATAGTATTGTTTAAATAAGATTTCGAATGCACCAATATCCCCTTTTTTAATTTTATCGATATGATGATTATCTGCAAGGGGAATACTCATTTTATTATCAAATAATTAGTAGAATAACACAACCATGCTCCTTTGGAAAATATGAAAGGATGCCAAAAGAATTCATCCTTATTTAATTTCAAGGCAATATTAAAATTATTTTGAAAAAAAAACATGACACCGCTATTACTTTATATAGAAAACAGTAAATTTTAATCAATGTTGTTTAGTTAAGAGTTAGGCTTCGACTCCGCTCAGCCTGACAAACTGGAATTATTGTCATACTGAGCGAGTCGAAGTGTGTATTAATTATTCTATTCCTAAACTAAACGACATTGAAATATAATTTAATACGGGTAAGTAAAATTATATTTCTTTGCAAAGCACTGACGCACGTTTTTAACAAGTGCTGTTAATATACACAAATTAAAATGTGCGTCAGCAACTTCTTTAATAAACGGTATTAATACTTAAAATACTCTTTAGCATTATAATACGAAATATCCTTTACCATTTTTTCAGCCTGATGTAATTCCGAGGCAGGTATTTCGCCATTTACAATATCCTGACCAATAACATTGCACAAAATCCGGCGGAAATACTCATGGCGGGGATAGGATAAAAAGCTGCGCGAATCTGTCAACATCCCAACAAACCTGCTAAGTAGTCCTAAATTTGAAAGTGCGGTAATTTGGTTTTCCATCCCATTTTTTTGATCGAGGAACCACCAACCCGAGCCAAACTGCATTTTACCGGCTATACGGCCATCGCCAAAGCAACCCAGAATGGTAGGGATTAATTCGTTATGAACAGGATTTAAGTTGTACACAATTGTTTTTGCCAGTTTATCCTGACTCTCCAGTTTATCGAGAAATTTCACCATATTTTGAGCTATTTCAAAGTCTCCAATAGCATCAAAACCAGTGTCGGGTCCTAACTTACGAAACATTCGGGTGTTGTTGTTTCGGATAGCACCAATATGATACTGCTGAACCCACCCCTTTTCATAGTCCATTAGGGCGAAATAATAGAGCATTGCGCTTTTAAACTGCGATATTTCTTGCTTGTCAAGTCTTCTTTTTCCATGAATCTTTAAGAAAATGAGCTTAATTTCATTTTCTTTAAAATCGTCGGCATAAAATGCTTCTAAACCATGGTCGCTGATAGTGCAACCCATGGAAGCAAAGAAATCGTGCTGCTTTTTAAGCGCTTCCATTAATTGATTGAAATTTTCAATATTAATATTTGCTGCGGCGCCTAATTTCTGAAGGTAAATATTATACTCCTCGGTATTTTCAACGGCCATTGCCTTATCGGGCCTCCATGCCGGAAACACTTTTACTTCAAATTTATCGTCCCTGATTTTTTTATGATATTGAAGGTTATCCGAAGGATCATCGGTGGTACAAAGCACTTCTACATTCATTTTTTTCAGTATCCCTCTTACCGAAAACTCAGGTGTTTGTAGCAAAGCATTACAATCGTTGTATATTTCGCTTGCCGTTTCGGGTTTTAGTATTTTTGAGATACCAAAAGGCCGAAGCAGCTCCATGTGAGTCCAATGATATAAAGGATTCCTCATGGTATATGGAACTGTCTCGGCCCATTTTTGAAATTTAGCAAAATCATCTGCTTTTCCGGTAATATATTCTTCATCAACACCATTAATGCGCAAAGCCCTCCATTTATAATGGTCACCTTCGAGCCAAATCTTTGTCAAATTATCAAATTGCCGGTTTTCAGCAATATCTTTGGGCGATAAATGGCAATGGTAATCGATAATCGGAAGCGATTTTACATGGTTGTGATACAACTTTTGGGCGATATCCGATTGAAGAAGAAAATTATCAGAAATAAAAGCTTTCATATGCAGATAGTTTGTTTTATAAGGTCATATGGAACATACATGTTGCGCAAAATTCTCACCCCAATGGTATCGGGAGGGTTTATTACTGAGAAACATGCCGGTTTCATAAATTCTAATTATCAATAAAAATAAATTAAAAACCAATTTCGTTTAGTTTAGGAATTGAATAATTAATCCACACTTCGACTCCGCTCAGTGTGACAATGAATAACAGTTTGTCAGGCTGAAGTTGAAACCTACTTCGTAACTAAACGACATTGAATTAAAAACAATCAAATTTTGAAAAGAAAAATCCGGCTTCAATAGCAGCATTCTCGTCACTGTCAGAGCCATGTACGGCATTTTCCTGCAACGACTTGGCAAATTTTTTCCGAATGGTTCCTTCTTCAGCTTTTGCAGGATCGGTAGCTCCTATTAATTTCCTGAAATCCTCTACAGCATTCGTTTTCTCAAGTTTAGCAACAACAACAGGGCCCGAAGTCATAAATTCAACCAGACTGCCAAAGAATGGCCTTTCACGATGTACACCATAAAATGCTTCAGCCTGAGATTTGGTAATGTGAACCAACCTCATCGCCACAATTTTAAACCCACCCTGAACGATTGCATCCAGTATTTTACCCGTATAACCGCTTTTAAAAGCATCGGGCTTCACAATTGTAAAAGTATAATTTCCAGACATATGCATTTTTATTAAATGAGATGTTAAATTTAGAAATATTTATTAGAACAATCCGTTTACATCTTGAATTTTATATCTTTGACGCTTTGGTTCGAAAAATATGGATGTTCAATTATTTGAAAAGCAGTGGGAGAAGCTGAGCGAGCGGCTTAAGGAAAATAAGAAAATAATTATTACTACTCACCAAAATCCCGATGGAGACGCTATTGGATCGGTAATGGGATTATACTGGTACTTAAAAAAATGCGGGAAAGATGTCTCAGTGATTGTCCCAAATGAATATCCTTTATTTTTGCAATGGTTGCCTGGAAATGATCAGATTATTGACTACAAAAAAAATCGTTCCGAGGCCAAACTCTTAATTGAACAGGCCGAAATAATATTCCACCTGGATTACAACGACCTTGGCAGATCTGGTGATCTAAAAAATAAATTAAAGAAATCCAAGGCAACAAAAGTGCTTATTGACCATCACCCCTACCCTCAGTTGGAAGCTGATATTTCTATTTCGGATACAACGGTTAGTTCAACTGCCGAAATGGTGCTTGAAATGATTCTAAAGCTCGGTGGAACTGACGCATTGGATATAAATATCGGAACCTGTTTATACCTCGGCATCATGACCGATACCGGTTGTTTTAGTTTTAACTCGTCAAACCCCCGAACTTTTGAACTGGTTTCATTATTACTAAAATCCGGTATAAAAAAAGATGAAATTTTCAGCCTGGTATACGATAATTTTTCGGCAAACCGAATGAAATTAATGGGTTATTGCCTCCATGAAAAAATGCAGGTTTTGCCCGATTATAATGCCGCTTATATCAGTCTTTCTATGGAAGAACAGGAAAGGTTCGATTTTGCTGTTGGCGATTCGGAAGGATTTGTTAATCTACCCCTTTCCATCAAAGGAATTATTTTTACTGCCTTATTTGTGGAGCGGGAAGATAAAATAAAAATTTCGCTTCGGTCGCGAGGCGATTTTGCAGTGAACACCATATCCGAAAAATATTTTAACGGAGGGGGGCATAAGAACGCTGCCGGGGGCGAATCAAAACTCTCGCTATCCGAAACTATCGAACAGTTTGTTTCTGTATTGCCCAATTATTCCAAAGAGTTAAATGCATAAGAAATGGTTAAGATTTGGATATTTTTAACGTGTTTCCTATTTTTAACGATTGCCTGCAGGGAAAATAACCGGAAATTATCGGGTAAAAGTCCACAGGAACAGAAAGATGCCTTGATAAGGATTAATAAATACCTTGTAAAGAAGGATGCTGAAGCAATAAAAGGATTTATTACCAGAAGAGGCTGGTCGATGGTTGAAACAAAGTCGGGTCTTTGGTTTGAGAAAATTGAAGAGGGCAAAGGAGCAAAAGCGGAAATCGGAAAAATGGCCACCCTGGATTACAAATTGTGGCTTTTGGATGGAACACTTTATTACTCCTCCGATTCTCTGGGCGCAAAATCTTTCCTTATAGGAAAAGGAGGAGTTGAGCCTGGTTTAGAAACTGGAATTTTGATGTTGCGCGAAGGAGATAAAGCAAGACTGATTTTGCCGCCTCATTTGGGATTTGGGTTGATGGGCGACGAAAACAGAATCCCAGCGCGAGCAACATTAGTTTACGAAATTAAAGTGGTGAAAATATCGGACTAAATAAGATGCTGAAAAAAAATTGGATTTTATTTTTACTCGCAGGTGCTCTGATAGCTTCCTGTAGCCGCTCATCAGAGTATCCAGGCTACAGTGAATCAAATACCGGGATTTATTATAAACTCTTAAAAATTAACGACACCGAAAGCAGATGTAAGTATGGCGATTTTATTACAACCGATATAACATATAAAACGCTTAATGATTCCGTTTTTTTTAAGGGGCGAAGGAAATTTCAAATTAACAAACCTACATTTCCCGGTTCGGTAGATGAATGTTTTACGCTAATTGGCGAGGAGGAATCTGCCAGTTTTATAGTATCGGTAAACGATTTTTTTGTGAACACACTAGGATCCTCTGTCCCGGGCTTTCTGAATGTAACCGGCAAAATGAAGATTGAAGCTGAGATAGTTGACATCCAAACTCCGGAGGAATATCAAAAAGAAAAAGAAGCCTTTATTAAATGGACCGATGACTTTGGAGAATACGAAAAGGTTATTTTACGGCAATATATTGAACATTCAAGGTTGCGGTTAAAACCATCGTCAAACGGATTGTACTACCTTGTTATAAAACCAGGAAACGAAAACCCGGTTTCCATAGGCGACACCATTGTTGTTCATTATGAAGGACGATTCCTAAATGGGAAATTTTTTGATTCCACCCGAAAACGAAACGAGGCCTTTCAATTTGTTTATGGCCAGCAATGGCAAGTAATTAAAGGAATGGAAGAAGCCATTGGCATGATGCACGAAGGCGAGCGCGCAGTTTTTATTTTACCTTCCGATATGGCTTTTGGCGAAACCGGTTCCTCTACAGGTATAATCCCTCCATTTACATCGCTCATTTTCGAAGTTGAACTTCTTTCCATAAATTGATGGAATGTTTACGCAACCTTTCTAATTTTACCCTGTCATAATAACGATTTAATTTTAAACCAATAGACTTTATATAGATTAATTGATTTATGCAGTACATTTTACAGTTATTCTAAAGTTATGTAAGCCACAAGCGAGTTCCATGATAAGGT
>JAIFLU010000135.1 GCA_020048915.1 Bacteroidota bacterium
ACCCTATCCGGTTGCAGCAGTGGCGTTCATTAAAATAAATTTTAAGAAACCTATTCGATTTTATCCGGCATCTTTTTTACCGGTTTTATTTCAATCCGCTCATCGCAAAACGGGCAATAATATATTTCACAACCGGTGCAGGCAAAACAATTGGAACAATGCCGGTAGTTTTGCTTCTTAGGAATAACCTTTTGGCATTGTGGACAGATTAAAATCTCTTCTTCCATAGTTTTGAAATCTTTTGCGATATTATTAAAAACAATTGCCAATGCAAAAAATCATTTTCAGTAAGTTTGCAAAATAGTATCTTTCGACATGCTAGAAAAATATTTTAATTCTTTTCGATCCAACACCATAGGAATCGACCAGCTCTTCGAAACTCCTTATGGAATAAAGAAAATTGTTTATGCCGATTGGACCGCTAGTGGAAGGCTATACGCGCCAATTGAAAAACAATTGATGCAGATAATTGGTCCCTTTGTTGGCAATACACATACCGAAACTACGGTTACAGGTTCGGGTATGACCCAGGCATATCACACAGCATTGCAAATTATTAAACGACATGTAAACGCATTGCCTTCGGATGTAATTATTTCGTCTAATTCTGGAATGACGGGTGTAGTAAATAAATTTCAGCGAATATTGGGGCTTCGGATACACGAAAAATACCGCGACCAGATACAAATAAAAGAAGAAGATAAGCCAGTCGTCCTTGTTACACATATGGAACACCATTCTAACCAAACTTCGTGGTTAGAAACCATTGCCGATTTGGTCATAATTCCTTCAAACGATGCAGGTTTAGTAGATTTGAAAGGATTGGAAGAATTATTGGAAAAATTCAAAAACCGAAAAACGAAAATAGCTGCTGTCACTTCCTATTCGAATGTAACCGGAATAGCCACTCCTTACTATCAAATTGCCGAAATAATGCATCGGGTAGGAGGGGTTTGTTTTGTCGATTTTGCTTGCGCAGCCCCGTATATTAACATCGATATGCACCCCGAAAAATTGGAGCAACAACTTGATGCCGTTTATTTTTCTCCGCATAAATTTTTGGGCGGCCCCGGATCTACCGGTATTTTGATTTTCGATAGTAAATTATATACGAATAAAATTCCCGATTGTCCAGGCGGAGGAACCGTTGAGTGGACAAATCCCTGGGGAAGCCATAAATACATTGACGATATTGAGAAGCGGGAGGACGGAGGCACCCCTGCATTTCTCCCTACCATGAAAGTTGCCATGTGCATAAAGTTGAAAGAACAAATGGATGTTAAGAAAATGCTTGAGCGGGAAGAAGAATTAATGGCTTTAGTATGGCCTGCCCTCGAAAAAATCCCTGGACTTCATATCCTGGCTGGAAACATCAAAGATCGCCTGGGTATTTTTTCATTTTATATCGATAATCTTCATTATAACCTGGGAGTAAAAATTCTGAACGACCGCTTTGGAATTCAGATGCGCGGCGGATGCAGTTGTGCCGGAACATATGGTCATTACCTCCTGCAGGTTGATATAAAGCAATCTTCCGAAATTACCGAACGGATCAGTCACGGCGATTTATCCTGTAAACCTGGATGGCTCCGGTTTTCGATACATCCGATTATGACCAATGACGAAGTTAATTTCATTATGGATGCAGTTAAGCAATTGGCTATTCATCATTCCGAATGGAGAAAGGAATATGAATATAATCCTGCTACCAATGATTATATTCACAAAACTGAATCTTCGTCGATTATGCTAGGTATGGTTGATCGCTGGTTTAATTTCGATTAGCATTGTCTTTTTTGCATACGACAGGCATTGTAATTAGCTTATATTGAAACAGTATTATGAATAAAAATGATTTAATATCGATAATTCAGACCTATTGCAGGGAAAATGCCAATTCGGAGAATGCCCTGAAATCTAACCGATACTTTAAAGAAGCGATCAATTCATATGGGTTAACAACTCCTCAAATTACTGATAAAACGAAGGATTTGCTGAAATCGGGGCAATTATCTCTCAATACTGTCTTGCAAGCTGCACCTGTATTATTGAAAAGTGAGAAATATGAGGAAATCAGTTTTGGGCTTCTCTTAATTAATGGGTTTGAAAAACAATATTCAAAACCACTATTTGATGAAATTGGAACCTGGTTTGCTTATAGCATACATAACTGGGCGCATGCAGACACCTTGGGAATGTTCATTTTACCGAAGTTTACCAAAAATAGAATAATTCAGTTAGAAGACTTTAAACCCTGGCTCATATCCCCCTATAAATTTCAACGGCGCTGTGTACCGGTTACACTGATTAAATCACTTAAAACTTCGCCCGATTTTAATTCAATATTTCGGTTTGTAGAACCACTTGTTATGGATCCTGTAAGGGAAGTTCACCAAGGGGTTGGTTGGTTTTTGCGTGAAGCCTGGAAAAAGAAACGTGAAGAGACAGAAGCTTTTTTGTTAAAATGGAAAGATCGTGCCCCTCGACTTATTATTCAGTACGCTACTGAAAAAATGACTCCCGAAGAGAAGCTGCGGTTCAGAAGAGCTAAATGAGTCGATAATATTGTACTTGACCTGTAACTCTGTAATAAATTCAAGCAAAATTTCCAATTGTTTCGCTATATTGCCAGCCAATTGTAATAGAACGCTATGGCTAAAAAGAATGCTTTTCCTCCGGTTTTTTGGGTAGCCAATACCATCGAAATACTTGAACGTTTTGCCTATTATGGCATATATATGGGGTTTGGGATATATATGACTCATTTGGGATATACCAAAGCGCAATTAGGGGTTGTTCAGAGTATTTTTCTATTACTTTCTTACGTAGTTCCCATATTTTCAGGAACATTTGCTGACAGATATGGTTTTAAGAAAATGCTTCTGATAGCTTATCTCGCTTATATTCCTTCTATTTTATTGTTGTTGGTTACAAAATCCTTTAGTGGAATTGCTTTGTCGATGCTGAGTATCGGATTTGCAGCCGGATTGTTTAAACCTCTTGTATCAGCTACAATTCGTGCTGTAACTAATAAGGATAATAAAACGTTGGGATTTGGAATTTTCTATGCCATGGTAAATGTCGGCGCAACGTTGGGGCCATTGGTTGCCGGGCATCTCAGGGCAATTTCGTGGAACTATGCGTTTATAGCTGCTGCCATTTCAATTGTTGTAATGTTCTTTATTACCTTATTCTTTTACAAGGAACCTCCCCGCGAAATTCAAGGTGAAACGCTAAAGAATAAATTCCGCGATATGGGTATTGCCCTTTCCGATGGAAAATTTGCAACTTTCCTAATCTTGATAGGATTGATGTTCTGGTTGCCATTATGGTCGTTTTATAATATAGTGCCCCAATACATCGATAAACATGTAGATACGGCAAATCTTTATCTGTCGTTAAAAACGGTTTTTGGATCTGGTTTTGCCGGATTGTTTTCAGCTCAGGATTCAAATGGAGTATGGCGGACATTAGGAGAAACTATATCGACGCCCGCATATTTTATAATCATTTTTCAATTAGCCGTTTCATGGATAAGCGGAAAGTTTAAAGCCTTGCCTTCGTTAATTATGGGGATGGCAATTGCAGCTTTGGGGTTTTTGTTTTTGGGATATGCGCATTTTGAAATTGCTTCACTTGTGTTTTTAGGTATATTTCTATATGGGATTGGCGAAATGGCCACTGCTCCAAGAATTCAGGAATATATTACCTGGATTGCACCAAAAGAGAAAGCAGGTTTATACATGGGGACCTACTTTTTATCGTCCAGTTTGGGAGGATTTTTGAGTGGACTTACCTATACTTCCTTATTTGGCTATTTTGAGAAACAAAATCATCCTGAATACATTTGGTATACACTCGCTACCCATTTTGTAGCCGGAATGTTTTTTATCTACCTTTTCTCTAAAACATTGGGTGAATTTAAGGAGCATGAAGCATAGGATATTGAGACTGTTCTGATATCCTAAATTATGATATCATTTTTCAGCTTCATAGATGATGTCTTATTAATTCATTATTCAATTAATCTTATCCAATATCATTCCTTAAAGATCCTCCTTGCTTTTTTGACAGGGGGACTTTAATGCATTTTCATAACCTTCATATTCTAAATCACTATTGTCCGGAGGTAAATTAGATCCTTCGCTCCGCTCAGGATGACAAGGCTTTCGCGTGTTTAGGAGTGGTGTGGGGGGGCGGCGAAGCCGCCCCCCCCACAACCCCTAAGACCTAAATGACTCATTGTCATTTCGAACGAAGTGAGAAATCTATTCATTTATTCCTTAAAAAAAATTAACCGGAAAGTCTTAGTTCTTAAATGCTTTTTAAACAATGTCCGTTTCCGGACAGGTATTGTAAAATATCTTTGCATTTTAACTAGTTTTTCAATTACCTAAATTGTGGATAAAAATCTGTTAAATAAGTTGTTATAGTTTATGGTACACGAATTGCCTTCCGAAACGGGAATAAATATTTCACTTAATCCTAATTTTAACAAAATGGAAAGTAAAACTTCGCGGCTTTTATACATCGATAACCTTCGGGCGTTAATGATCATCTTTGTTGTTCTTGTTCATTCAGCGGTCACTTACAGCGGCTTAGGCGGATGGTACTATATCGAAAATAAGACCCTTGATACGGCATCAAAGCTGTTCTTCTTCTTTTTTCAATCATTTACCCAGGCGTATTTTATGTCGATGTTGTTTATGCTTGCCGGATATTTTGTACCAGCTGCTTATGACAAAAAAGGATTTGGGAAATTTTTAGCCGATAGATTTTTTAGGCTAGGATTGCCATTGTTGGTTTTTATTATATTTATTCATCCGCTTACAGTGAAATTGGTATTGCCCGATCTGGATTTTCCTGCATATTTTTTAAAAGGCGTCACTTCTTTCGATTTTTTTTCACGTTCAGGTCCACTCTGGTTTGCTTTTGCATTGCTAATTTTTACAGTTATTTATGCTATTTACCGATTAATTGTCCCTCCAATAAACCCAAATACCAATTTCAATTTCAAAACAACGTACATTATTGGTATAGTGGTTATAATTAGCATTCTGGCATTCATTATCAGGTTAATGTATCCCATTGGGACTTCCGTAGTTAACCTTCAATTCTGTTTCTTTGCAGCATACATTGTAATGTTTAGTATAGGAATACTGGCTTATCGCAATGGAATTTTTCAAAATCTCAATTATTCTATTGGTAAAAGATGGCTTATAATTGCGTTTGCCATTGGTATTCCTCTTTGGCTAGCAATTGGAGCATTGGGAGGGACGTTACAGGGAAGCAATAAAATATTTGGAGGGTTTAATTGGGAGGCTTTAGCATACGCCTTTTGGGAGTCGTTTTTTTGCGTAACCATAATTGTAGCTTTAATAGGCATCTTTAAGGAACGATTTAATACACAAAATAGATTTCAGAAATTTCTTTCGGATCAGGCTTTTGGTGTATTTGTTTTTCACACACCCATACTGGTGGGTACTAGTATGCTCATGAAAGGAATTGTGTTATCTCCATTTATGAAGTTCATGACTGTTGGAGCTATTGCATTGGTCATTAGCTTTTTATTTGCCTATTTGGTAAGAAGGATTTCGTTCCTTCGGAAAGTGTTTTCATAAAATGGGGTGCAGGTTGTTGGTGTAAGGTCGGAAATCAATTCCTTACATCAACATTGATTCATCTTTTACAATAATTAACATAGTTATATCCATTGAAAATTTGATATATGTAATTTAATACGAAAATAATCGTAGAAAAACTTGACACTACGATTTTTGTCGTATATTTTTGTACGAAATTAATCGTACTTAAAATTGCAAGATGGAATCAATTGATAAAGCTCCCACTTCTGCCGAATTGGAAATACTTAATCTCCTATGGCAAAAACATCCTCAAACCGTAAAGGAGATTCACGAAACCCTTATGGACAAAAAAGATGTAGGGTATACAACTACCTTAAAAATTATGCAGAATATGGCAACCAAGGGAATCGTGCAACGCGAATTGAATGGGAAAAGCCATTCGTATTCTCCAGTTCTGAAAATGGAAGAAACACGCGGCAAACTTTTGGACAATTTTCTGGAGAATGCATTTGGTGGTTCAGCTTCCAGTCTGGTAATGCAGGTTTTAGGAAACAAAAACACTTCCAGAGCCGAGTTGGATAAGATAAAGAACCTCATTTCACAATTCGAAAAAGGTAAATAGTTATGAATGCAATCTATCAGTTTATTCCACAGGAAATTGTGGAAGCCATCGGATGGACACTTTTTCATTCAATCTGGCAAATTATTTCGGTTGCGATTTTACTGGCTATTATTTTGGCTTCATTTAACAAAATTTCTGCTGCCGCCAGGTATATAGTTGCTTATGCATCATTAGCTGCTATTGCGTTATGCATGTCTATCACATTTATTCAATCGTACAACGTTGCCAGAGAGAAAGCCGAAATAAGAAAAGAAATTTTATCTAATCCTTTAATCGTCATACAGCATTTTAAAGAAAGTCTGCAAAAGCAGAAAAACATGGATGCCGCTGAAGTCAAAAAGGCAACCATCAATATCCAATGGCTACTTGTTAAATCTTACTTTCAGCGAAATTTTCCGGTTATGGTGGTAATTTGGTTTAGCGGACTGCTACTTTTTCTGCTTCGTTTTGCAGGAGGTTTGTGGTACGTCAACCGGCTACGATACCGGCAGCTAATCTCCATGGACGAAAGCTGGTCACAAAGAATAGCAGAATTATCAAGTCAACTTAAGCTTAAGAAAAAAGTTGAAATTTTTCAGTCACAGCTTACTCAAGTGCCGTTAACCCTCGGATTTTTTAAACCGGTTATTTTATTACCAGTTTCTGCTTTAACTGGGTTATCGGTTCAACATATCGAAAGTATTATAGCGCATGAGTTGGCACATATTCTTCGCCTCGACTATTTCCTAAATATCATCCAATCGGTATTCGAAATTATTCTTTTTTACCATCCGGCAATCTGGTGGATATCCTCGGTAATCCGCACGGAACGTGAACATTGTTGTGACGATATTGCGGTTCAGCTAACAGGCGATTCAATTCATTATGCAAAAACTTTGGCGTTGGTGCAGGAAAATGTTTTAATGCAGCAATCACTTGCCATGGCTTTTGGAGCTAATAAAAACCAATTATTTAATCGAATTAAACGAATCCTAAATCCCAAAACAATGAAAAATAATTTTACAGAAGGCATTATTGCTTCGTGCATAATACTTGCAGGAATTATTGGAATGGCTTTCAGCGTTATTCCAAATGTAAATGACGATATGAGATTGAGCTCCACTGTTAAAAAAAGTAAAGTCTTAAATCAATCTAAAATTCAAGTATATACAAAAGATACAGTGAATAAAACGCAGGTTGCAAATGATAAAAACAATAAGGAGTTAAATAATGATAATAATGATTCGGACGACATTTCTACCTTATTACAGGAAATAAGTCAAAAAAACAATGTTTCGGAAGATATTCAGAAAGAACTGGAAGTTGCTTTAAGTGACCTCAACAGCGATATGAATGTGGAGATTTTGAAGGGTATTAAAGGAGCCATGAAGGAAATGGATTTGAACGTTATTGTTGGCGAAGCTCTAAAAGGCGCTCGGGAAGCAGTTAAAAACATTGATGTGAAAGTTATTGTTCACGAAGCCATGAAAGATGCCCGGAATGATAATGATAATGTCGATCATGATATAATTGCCGAAGAAGCATTAAAAGGAGCAGAGGCTGCATTGAATAACATGGATTTAAATAAAATTGTAAACGAAGCGATGAAAGGTGTCGATGGGGCTCTGAAAGAGATGGATTTAAATAAATTAATTCAGGAATCGTTGAACGATGATAAGGATAATGTTAGTCGCGACCATTCGGACCGTTCGGGAAACAAATACACCGATATTATTATCAATGGATCAGAGGAATGGAATAAATGGCGTGAAGAAAATAATCAGATAATTCCCAATCTTTCGAATCTGAAAATTGAAGATACTAAGCTTCCAAAAGCTAGTTTAAGCGGAATGCTGCTTAAAAGAACGACTTTCAGCAATTCCGATTTATCAGAAGCCAGTTTTAAGGAAGCAAATGTAAACAATGCCGAATTTTATGATGTTATCCTGGAAAAAACAAATTTTTTGGATGCTCAGGTAACTAATTGTAAATTTAGGGATTGCCCTATGAAGAAGGTATCGTTCGAAAACTCAAACCTCTGCAATTCAGTATTTGATGATTGCAACCTCGAAGGAAGCGATTTCAGAAAAGCAGATATTCGGGGAACATCATTTAATGAGTGTAATTTGAACGACTGCACATTTATGGGAGCCATAGCTGATGAAAACACCCGATTTCCTGAAGGTTTTGATGCAAAAGCACAGGGAATAAATTTTCAGGAATAAAATAAGAGTCGTTGTGTAAAAAGTCAGTTAATTGTCACATTGAGCGGAGTCGAAATGTTATTATTAACTGACTTTCAATTGTCAGGATGAAGGATGTCGAAGTCCCATCTCATTTTATTTATTGAATACTAGATTAGTAAACTGCATTAAAATTCCATCAATTCTCTTGGAAAATTCGAAAGGCTTTCCACTTCGTTCTCTTTTATCAGCACAGTGTCTTCTATCCGAATTCCTCCCCAGCCTGGAATATATACACCAGGTTCAATCGTAATGGTCATGTTTTCCTTCAGCAGACTTTCGGAAGTTTGTCCTAAAAAAGGTTCTTCATGAATTTGTAAACCAACACCATGGCCCAATCCCGGATAATAAAAATCGATATATTTGTTAGGTATGATGTTTCTCACTATCCTATCGGGTTCTTTAGCGGTAATTCCAGGTTTTAAAGAATTAACAGCGCTCATTTCGGCTTGTTGTATAATAGCATATAGTTCTTTTTGCTTGTCATCCGGTTTCCCTAAAAGGAAGGTTCTGCTTATATCAGCGTGATAACCTTTGTATAAGGCTCCAAAATCGAATAATACCAAATCGCCTTTTTCCAATATTTTGGTGCTTGGTTTTCCATGCAATAGGGAAGTCCGGGCTCCCGAAATTACCAACGTATCGAAGGAAAGATTCTCGGCTCCGTTTGTTTTGAGATTATATTCTAATCTTGCAGCCAATTCAAGCTCAGATATACCCGATTTAATAAAAGGTAAAGTGAGTTCAAGGGCACGATCGGATAGTTGGCAGGCAACGCGTAAGTTAGCAATTTCATCCGTATCTTTCTGCTGCCGCAGTGTTTCAACCAATCCGTCAACATTTTTAAATTCAATGTTTTTTAACCCATTTCTTAAAGTTTCACATTCGTTATATGTTAATTGATTGCCTTCGAATCCTATACTTTTTATACCGGAATTTTCGATAACATGTATGTATGTTTCGTTGGCATACCGTTTGTTATTCAGCCATTTAAATATTTCTATATCATGAGAGCACTCTATTTTAGCCTGTTCGGTATAACGTCCATCAGTCATTAGGACACACCGGTTTGGAGTGACAATCAATCGGGATGAATCACCGGTAAATCCCGTCAAATATGTAATATTTGCAACCGAAGAGGTAAAAAGGCCATCTACTTGTTGTGCTTTTAGAGATTGTAATAATGCCGAAATTCTGTTCATGATCAAAAAGATATGGAATGACAACTAATGAGTTCTTTGGTTTCGGGAAGAAATTCTTTTAAAATTCCATATAAATCAGGATCGTACAGCCTTAATTCCTCCCGGGTGTTTACAAAACAATGCTTGCCATCAGGTTTTGGGACTTCGGCATTTACATTAAACCAGTCCTGAACACCCTCAGCCCAATACTCTTCAATATTTGTTGCTGCATAGGTGTTTTTCCATTTACCTGCAAGAATTGCTTTATCCAATGTTTGCTGCAACCGTTTGTTGAAAGTAGTATCGACCTGAATAATCCCAACTAAATGAATGGTATGCGCAAACTCATGAATAAGAATATCTTCGGCATGGTATTTATCAATTTGGTAGCAAAGTATATTTTCTTCGGCACAGGTGGTTAATGGAAGCTCCAAATCGCCACCCAACCCGCGGGCACGTACGTCCCAATTTATAGAAGTATCACTCTCTAAATGTTTGTGTTCAGGGATATCGGTGGTTCCTTCGTATCGTGCCATTATGGCAACTCTTACTTTAGTTTCAATAAGTTTATTATAAACAGGTGTTGGAAGTGCCTTGGTCATAAAAACCAAAATCTCTGTTGCTTTATAGATGGCTTCATTGGGGACTCTCCATGAGCTAATAACAGGTATTCCATTGGCATCCATATACTTTTTATAAAACGGATCAAATTTGAAAACTGGAGGTGGAGTAGTTATTTTGTTGGTGTCATTAGCAGTAAGAACAAGATTTTGTGGAAACTCATTGGCTCTGGTTATTATTAGGAAACCTATACCAGTAAAGAGATAAAGCGCTAAAACTATTTTTTTCATACACAGTCGAAATATTAATGCATCAAATATAGTTTCAAATTACTATGCTTTTGGATTTTTGCGATAGAAAATATCAAAAAATAGGGGGAGAAAGATCGGTATATTCTAAAAAAAACTATTTTTGGTTTATGGTTTGGAGAAACAAATATCAAAACAATCTTTATCATCACTTCGGAAAAGGACTTTACGAGTGCTGGATTTTATAGTTTAAACACATTAGGGTAATTCGCCCATATTCAACCCATTAATTCCACTTTATTTTCACTTTTGCATTTCTGTTCCATGCAGGGAATTGTATTTGATATTAAACGTTTTGCCGTTCATGATGGTCCTGGAATCCGAACAACTGTATTTTTTAAAGGTTGTCCTTTAAAATGTCGTTGGTGTCATAATCCGGAAAGTATAGATATTCATCCAGGGCATTTTGTTAAAAAGATAAAACTTGACGGGTTTGAGTTTGATAAGAGCGAAACAATAGGAATTTCAGCCTCTGTTAGTGAACTGGTAGAGCTAATTAAGAAAGACTTTATTTTTATGGAGGAATCTGGTGGAGGTGTCACATTCTCCGGTGGAGAACCAACGCTGCAACCTGAATTTTTAATTAGCTTATTGAAAGCTTGTAAAGAAGAAGGCATCCATACTGCTGTTGATACCTGCGGATACGTCTCCAGGCGGACCTTAAAGCAAATTCTTCCTTTTGTCGATTTATTTTTGTTTGATTTAAAACAATTAGATTCTGAGAAGCACCTTGAAGGTACAGGGCAGCATAATGATGTAATAATTGATAATCTTATTTTTTTGATTGATTCGGGAATACCAATCCATTTAAGGATTCCTGTAATACCTGGATTTAACTACAGTGAATATGATATGGTAATGATAATTAAATTTTTAAAGAATTTTAAAGGACGGGTTGATCAGGTTGATCTGTTGCCATATCACACCATTGCTAAAAATAAATACAAACGTTTTGGCATAATCAATAAAATGGACGACACTCCCGGATTAAAAAAAGAAGATTTATTCAATTTCGCTGAGTTATTCAGAAAAGAAGGATTTAACGTAAAAATAGGCGGATAAAGTAGGATGAATTATTTAAACAAATCGTGTTAATAATTGAATCATAATTAATTAAAATATTTGACT
>JAIFLU010000191.1 GCA_020048915.1 Bacteroidota bacterium
CGAATTCGAATCCCACCATAAAAAACTGTATTATAGCCAAAAACAGTCAAAGTGGGATAAATATTAATAGTATCTTTAATTATAAGGACACCATAATTATTCAGAATAATACAATTGTTGACAATCGTTCTACCGGATTTACATGCTGGAATGCAACATCAAAGCTATCAAATAATATTTTTTGGGGGAATCAGCAAACTTTCTATGTAGCTAATAACAGGGCATACTTATATAATAATTTATTTCCAGAAGAAACATTTTCAAATTGGGCTTTAACTATGAAAACTGGAAACATATTTAACTTTAACCCTCAATTTGTAGATGCAAAAAACCAAAACTATCACTTAAGAGCAACTTCTCCTTGCATTGACTCGGGCGACCCAACCTCCATATTTACGAATGAGCCTTCAGATAATGGAGGTAGAATTAATATGGGATCTTATGGAAATACTAACGAAGCTACTACTTCAGAATATTTCCCTACAATAACATATCTCTCTATTCGAAAAGGACGAATGTTTGGAAGTGACACCTTAATTATTAAAGGAAGAAATTTCCTTTCTACAAGAGGAAACGGAAAAGTTACTTTTTTTGCTACTGAGGCTAAAAAGTATTTAATCTGGAATAGCGATAGCATTGTATGTATAACTCCTTCTCATAATACTGGCGCATTTGATGTTTACATTTTAAATAACAATAATAAAAAAGGTTTTGGGGTGAAAAGTTTTACCTTTTCACCCCCTTTAATTAATCAGGTTAAACCTGTTTATACAAATATTGCTGGAAATAGCACCATTACTTTTACTGGGAAATTATTTGGAAGGAACCAAAGCGGCGCAAAACTTTTATTCGAAGACCTCGAATCAAAATCCTATTCAAAATGGAACGATACTATCGTTGTTGTATCTTGCCCAACTCATTCAAAGGGATTGGTTGATTTAGTATTTAGCATCGACGATACTGTTAAATATAGTTATAAAAATTCGTTTTTATACACTGATGAAGCAATACAGGAATTATGCGGAACTATTCCAGATACCTTAAAAAGATCAAAAACATATTTAATTACATGTTCGATTACAATTCCCAAAACTCAGAAATTACTTATCGAACCTGGTGTTGTTATTATGATTCAGCATTCTCCAGATAATGAGATTTTTATTAAAGCAGATGGTGTCATTTCTGCCATTGGTAAGGAAAATGAGCCTATAAATTTTATCTCAATTCCTCAATATGGAGGTTATTGGAAAGGACTTATTCTAAACAACAATGCCGATTTTAGTTATTGCTCAATACAAGATGCTCAGAATGGCATTCTTCATAACGATGGTAAATTAATTATAACTAATTCAGAATTTTCAGCCAATTCAATCACTGGATTAAAGTTAAATGGTGATGAATCTTATATAAATGCCAAAATCCAAAATACGCTTTTTAAAGGGAATAGTCTTGGTTTGTATGCATATGCCGATTGTAATAATTCTTCGGGGGACGTTGATTTAACCATCGTAGGATCAACTTTTACAGAAAATTCTGAAGGAGCAATTTCTATGTATTCAACAGGTTCAACTTCAGGTTATCGTGTTTCGTATTCTGAAAGTTCCTCTATAAATTTGAAACTACAGAACTCCATTATTTCAGATAATGGGGGGAATGCCATTAAACTAGAATCTTTTGGTTATATAGATGATGATTATATCCCCAATGCACATAGGTATGGTCATGTAAACCTAACATCCGAAAACAGCTTAATTTTTAAAAACGAAAAGGGAATTTATGTAAATAGGAGAAACATTACCAATTGTTCAGCCTATCTTAAGCTTTATAATACAAATTTTTACAAAAATAACTCTACCATCGACATGAATGCCGATAAGGTTTTTGTGTATAACAGTAATCTTTGGGATAATAATGTTTCTTCATCTTTTACTGGAGATTGCGATAGCTTAATTGTTAAAAACTCGAATTTAAATAGCTTGAATAATTTACCCCTAAGCGACAATAACATATCGACCAATCCAATGTTTGTTTCTGCTGACAATAGTGATTTTCACCTAATGCCAAATTCTCCTTTCATTGATAATGGAGTGAATGAATTTGCTTTAGCAGCAACTGACTATGATGGGAAAGCCAGAATTTTAGATGGCGATGGAAATTCTGTTTCAACGGTTGATATAGGTGCTTTTGAATCAGGTATTGCCACCTTAACGGTTACTCCAATAAGTCGAACTGTAGAAGCATCATCCGGATCCACTAACTTTGCTGTTACTGCAAATTATATCTGGACAGTAACTGAAGATGAAGATTGGTTAACAGCAACCAAAACAAATGCATCAACTTTAAGTGTAAATTATAATCAAAACCTAGGTACAAATCAACGAACTGCAACCATAAATATTCCAGGAGTGGTTAGTGGTTTACATAACATTTCGTTAATTCAAAATGGGGCCTCTCCATATATAACGATAACTCCATCCTCCAAAACAGTTAGTTCGGGGGCAGGAACCTCAACTTTTTTAGTTAGTTCGAATGTAGTTTGGACTGCTACTGAAAATTCTGATTGGATTACTGTTGTGAAAACAAATGCTACAACCCTCTCAGTTACATATTCTGGTAATACAAATGGGGTATCGAGGTCAGAAAGCATCACTATTTCAGGTCCTGGAGCCACTAATCAAACGGTGACATTAATACAAAACAATGCAACCCCTACACTAAGTGTTTCTCCTACTTCAAAAACAGTAAGCGCTACTAAGGGAACCGCCACTTTTACCGTTGCCTCAAATATTGACTGGATCCTTAATGAAAATTGTGATTGGTTAAGTGCAGTAAAAACTAACTCAACCACCCTAACAATTACTTACGATTCTAATATTAGCGTTAATTCTCGAACTGCGAATATTACTTTATCAGGAACCGGAGTTACCTCTAAAAACATTTCATTTATTCAAAACGGAGCTACTCCATATATAAATACTACTCCAGCCTTCAGAGATGTTTCTTCAGAATTTGGTACAACTTCAATTTCGATTGATTCTAATATAAGTTGGAGTATAAGCGAAAATGCTTCTTGGATAGTAACATCAAAAACAGATGCCAATACACTTGCTATTAATTATGATGAGAATACTGCTGCAAATTCCCGGTCTGCCATTATAACCATTTCTGGTTCTGGAGTAACATCAAAAACTGTTACTATTAATCAAAATGGAGCAGGTTTAAAACTTGAAGTTTCTCCTAATTCAAAAACTGTAAATTCATCATCAGGAACTATTGTACTTAATGTTGATTCAAATATTGATTGGCAATTTAATAAAACTGCAATCTGGTTTAGTGTTGTTAAAACGGATGCTTCAACTGCAACAGTTACATATGACGAAAATATAAATACTTCCACTCGTTCCGCTGATATTACATTTACTGGAAACGGTGTTACATCTAAAACAATTACTTTAAATCAAAATGGAGCTGGAACATACTTACAAATTGCACCAATCCTAAAGAATGTGAATACTACTTCAGGGACAACAACTTTCGAAGTTAATTCAAATATTGACTGGAGTCTTAGTGAAGATGCGGAATGGCTTACAGCTATAAAGACCGATGCAGCTACTATTACAGTTCATTATGACGAAAATATTGCTATAAATTCAAGATCAGCAAATATTAAAGTTGAGGGTACAGGAATTGTTACCCAAATAATTGTTGTTACACAAGAGGGCAATGCACCAATCTTAAATGTATCACCATTGGATACAATAGTATCTTCGGAAGCTGGGATTATAATATATTCTGTTTCATCTAACACTAATTGGGAGATTGACGAAAGTATTGATTGGATAAAAACAGAAAAAACTAATGAAACAACCTTTACTGTTGCATTAACGAAAAATACTGATCAGCAAGACAGAACTGCCTCAATAACTGTCAAAGCCGGCCAGACAAGTTCAAAAACTCTAAAAATTACGCAAAAGAGTAGTTTGCCCAATGAGATTTTGGATTTAACTAGATCGGGCATCATAGTATATCCTGTTCCCACAAAAGGTAAGCTATTTTTTAAATTCGCGTCACTTCATAAATCTGACATTATCATTTCTATTAATGATGTTATAGGAAATGAGGTTTATATTAAACGTTATACTTCAGTTGATGAAATTGAAAGTATAGATATATCTAGTTTGGGGAGCGGTGTATATCTTGTGGTCGTAAATTCTCCTAATTATAAAGAAATATTTAGAATTCTTAAAGAATGAAAAACTATCTGATTTGAGTATCTTGTAAAGATTAGCTGTAAATTAAGAGATTATACAACAACGGGAGTTTAAGCAGCACAAAGCCCATAAAAATAAACGTGCGCATTGTGTGTGCGACTAACCGTAATTTGGAAGAATTGATTGAAAAGAACCAGTTCCGTGAAGATCTATTTTACCGCATCAATGTCTTTCCTCTGTATGTTCCTCCCTTACGCGAACGGATCAACGATATCCCAGGGTTGGCCGACCAATTCATTGCCAAATTCAATAAAAACAATCACAAAAAAATCAAACGGATCTCTTCCTCGGCTATCGATATGTTAATGGTTTACCATTGGCCTGGTAATATCCGTGAACTGGAGAATTGCATGGAAAGGGCTTGCATTCTTAGTGTCGATAGCGTCATCCGGTCGAGCAGCTTACCACCTACCCTTCAAACAGCTATTTCCTCAAAAACCAAATCTTCGGGAACGCTTGAAGCAATGGTCGAACGGGTCGAAAAACAAATGATACTTGAAACATTGCTTTCTACAAAAGGCAATCTTTTAAAAGCAGCTGAATTATTGGGTATTACCGAACGGATAATGGGGTTGCGGATTAAGAAATACGAGATTGACCCCAAACGGTTTAAAAAGGCCTTAAAAAGTGCAGAGGGGCAATTACCTGAAAGCTAGACGTTATATTATAGCAATTCGCAATTGCCTTTGCTGCCATATATATTGCATCCCAGCAATTAGAAAGTTGCTTCCTTAGTTTTTTAAATATTGAAATCATTGTTTTTCCGAAAATTGCTTTTATACATTTTCCTAACGGTGTTTTTATCCTTTAATTTGCTTTTTGGTTTTAGCCGGTAACAACCGATTTGCCGGTTTTGGCTTCCAGCTCAATTCGGGCATTTTTGGCAACAGCGCCACCCTTTTTGCTTGCTTTGGCGTTTTGTGGTAAGCCCTAGGCTTTGTCTGATTCGGCAATTTGGCGGGTGGATAATTTGGCCAAAGCAGTAAAAATTAACTCGGCTTCGCTCATGTGGTCGCGGAGATTTTGTGTTTTTAATCCTTTTAAGTTCTTATGTTTTTGCACGGTTAAGCCAGTCCATTCCTGATGAATTATATTGGTAAGCAATGCAAATTCGTCTTGTTCCTTTATTCCGGCATCTTTCCAATAATCGGTAAGTTTATTGCGGGTTTCCTGCCCGGTCATGCGTTGTTGTATCCACTTTTCGCTGCGTCCGATTTTTTGCCAGTTTTCGCGGGCTCGTTCTATGCTTTGGGCAGGGTCGTTAATTTCCTGTATGCGCTCGTAGCCTACCTTTGCCAACCATTGTTTAAAAGGATCGGCTTTAGGCGAAGGTATAGATTGAATAATACTTAACAGCGAGCGGGTATCGGCCATATCGGTTTCGCGCATTTTACCATCGATGGCTTTTATTTTGAACTATCGACAATTTGTCGACAGTTCAAGTCCATCGTCCAATTGAACCCTTAATTTCATTTTATACCAATAGTCGCGAGGGTTGACGCTATCCGTTAATATTTCTACAACATCAATGATAGAAAAAAACCACTGTTCCGAGGGTTCGTCCCAATGTGTGCGCACCCTGCGATTTTCAAACAATTTAATGCTGTTTTCCATAATGCAATAATTAGGTTTATGCTGTTTGCCTTTTTTTTACTCAACCTTCAATTTCGGCAACCCTTTCACAATCTCTACCGTTTCGACACTTACACGGATAATGCTCAACGACAAATCTAATATATAGCGTGGGTTGCCTGTGTTGTGGAAGTATATTTTAGCATGGGTCGTTTGATTCGTATTTTATTGAAGTTTTCTTTTTTTTAGCTGTTTTTCGAGTTCTTCCATATCGTTTTGGTCAGCTTTAAGGGCTTCAAAAGTTTTACGTTTGTTGTTAAATTCGTTGTATGTACTTTCTACTAATTGTTCCATTTGTGCATTACTTACTGTTCCGGTATTTGACAGTATTTTTTTATCGCTAAGGGTTAAAATACGGTCTACGTTTTCTTTCCAAAAGCTTATTGTAATATCAATCCGTTCTTTGGCGCGCAGTTCGGCAGTTTCGAGGAAAATAACCACCAAGCGGTTAAGCGTGTCTATTTCATTTTCGGTTAAATAGTTTTTTGCAATAAAAATATCTTGTTTGCGAACGATATTGCCTTTCCACGAGGTTAGCGCCATATTAGGCTCATTGGCGTTGGCGCGGTTTACAATTATTTCGGCAGCTGTTTTTCCTGTTACGGCATACAATAGTTTGTTTTGGGTTTCGGCAAAAAACATTTGGGTAGCTTTGTCGGTAGGGTCGTAATCGCTGCTAATGGCAAATAGTTCGCGTACTTTTTGGTAAAATCGTTTTTCCGATGCTCGTATATCGCGAATGCGCTCAAGCAGTTCGTCGAAATAATCGGGACGACCATCGGGGTTTTTAAGTCGTTGGTCGTCCATAGCAAAACCTTTTACCATGTATTCCTTAAGGGTGTTGTTTGCCCATATCCTAAATTGTGTACCGCGCTTGCTTCGTACCCTGAAACCAATAGCCAGTATCATATCGAGCGAATAAAAAGTAACATTGTACTCTTTACCATCGGCGGCAGTTGTAAAGTAATTCTTTACAACTGAATTCTCGACTAACTCTTTATCTTTCAAAATACTGGCTATATGTTGGCCAATGTTTTGTTTAGAGGTGTCAAAAAGTTCGGCCAATTGGTTTTGGTTCATCCAAACGGTACCATCTTTGGCATAAAGCGACACATTTGCCTTGCCATCAGGGGTATGGTAAATAATGATGTTTTTATTTTCGTTCTCGTTCTGCATTTTTTTACATATTTCATTCAAATCTTAATTTCGGCAACCCCTTCACAATCTCCACCGTTTCGACACTAACTCGGATAATACTCAATAGCAAATCTAAAATATAACGTGGGTTGCCTACTTCTATAGCCCAATCGTTGGGGTCGTTTTTGATTCCACTGTCTTTGTGGATAGTTACCTGGTAGCGTTCCATAATCCATTCGATGGCACTTTTGCCATTTACTATGTATTCGTAGGCTTCGGCAGGTATGTTTTCTATGGTTATTTGGCTGTTGTAAATAATTCGGCTTTTATCGTCCTTGCTTGGGAAGCGCATTTTATCGACTTTGTAAATACTGGCTGTGGTTTCGACAGGCTCAACCACCTTAACGACATCGGCAGGCTTCACAGTTTCGTAATTCAAATGCAAATCAGCAAGTTTGCGCCCTGCTTTGCTTAATGCCCAAAAGTCCTTTACGTCGTCGACCAACGGAATACGGGGCAACATTTTTTTAAGGTCGCTGGCAAAAGCGGTGCGGTATTCGGGACTGTGCAAAAAGCCATACACGTAATAAAATATATCTTCTTTCGATACGTTTTTGCCATATTGTTTTTTAGCTCTATCTAAAATAAAGTCACTAACGCCATCACGACGAATATAGTCAGAATCGCTTTCTCCTGAATCAAATAATGATTTTTGCTCCTTCTTGTGTTCTTCATAAACATAAAGAGGAAAACATTGCGCACCAGCATCAAGAATATTTAGGTCAGGTATTATATTTGTAATAATAGTAGAGGATTCTTTATTACCACCTAACCCTGAAACGCAAATTACAATATTATCTAAATGAGGATTAGGGAAAAGTTTTGGGATTTGATAAACCATTTCATTTAGAGCACGAGAAAAATAAAGTATTTGTTTAAAAAAAGGACGGTATGAGCTTGTAACTAATTCTCCTGATTTAAAATCGTGATATTTTCCTTTTTCTGCATCCCACTCTAAAGCTCTTGTCCAACTTATTTTTAATGAATCATATGAAATAAACTGTTTAATATTTAAATCAGAATTATTGAGTTTAGTCTTTAAATATAAAGTAGTTTGCTCATTATAAAAATCAAGCAGTTCGTTAATCTTTATTTCTAATTTAGATTTAGATGAATTATAACACCAAGCATCTCTTTGCGTTTTTAAACCGTTTGAGTAAAAAGGCACGAAAAAAGTTTGTAAGTTTTGTTTGTTTTCTTTATCACCAAGCGGAATAAATGTTTGAAAGGAATCATTACGAAGACTAATCCAATCTCCATGATGATTTGGAACAATTGTTTGCCAAACCATTTTTGAACTTTCAATAGATGCAAATTCACTTATAATATGTAGTTTTTCTTCACGAGAAAGATAATCTCCTATATTGCAATAGTATATATTAGATTTTGAAGAATTTGTGTCAGGCTTTTTTACTAATAAAGTTATTGAAATTGCTGAACGAGAACCAGAACCAAAAACGTTCCCTGCTTCCTTTTTACGATATTCACCTTGACCGTGTGCATCGCCTCTCAAATCAAAAACATAAATAGATGAAAATTCCTTTTCAAGACACTTTCTAAAACCTTGCATTGAATTGTTTGTAATCCAACCACCATCAGAAATAAAGGAAATAATACCTCCATTAATATCTAATCGGTCTGTTGACCAGCGAAATGCTTTTATATAAGAGTTATAAAGTGAATTTTTATTGTTTGCATTCGTTTCAGCTGCATAAGTTGAAGTAATTCGAGAATCTAACTTTAAATACTTTTGATTTTGAGCATTATCATTTGCAGATTTCTGACCAAATGAATAAGGCGGATTACCCATAATTACTCTCAAAGGTGCTTTCTTCTGTGCAGCCACCCTATTGGAGTTTTGAGGGAACATTTCAGAAAATAACTTTTCACTTTCGTCGGTTTCGCCCAATTGAAAGGTGTCGGTAAGTACAATACCATCGAAAGGCGTGTATTTGGCTTTTCCAATACCATCGTCGGGGTCGGGAGTCTGGTCGTGGTAAGCGTTTTCGATGTTAATGGCTGCAATGTAATAGGCAAGCAATACAATTTCGTTGGCGTGTAGCTCGTGACGGTATTTGCGTTCGAGGTCTTGGAGTTCAATAAGTCCACTTTGAAGTAAGCGGGTAACGAATGTGCCTGTGCCTGTAAAAGGGTCGAGCAAATGAATGTTTTCGTCGGAAATGCTTCTGCCAAATTCCTTTTGCAGAATGTAATTGACGGAATGAATGATAAAATCGACAACCTCGACAGGAGTGTAGACAATACCCAGTTTTTCGACCATTTTTGGGAAAGCCGTTTTGAAAAACTTGTCGTACAATTCAATAATTATACGTTGTTTGCCTTCGGCATTATCAATACCTGCTGCACGAGATTTTACCGATTCGTAGAACTTTTGGAGAATCTCGGAATCTTTCTCGATTGCCCCTGCTTCCAACAAATCGAGCATAGATTGAATAGAAACCGAAATAGGATTGTTCTTTACAAACGAATATCCTTCGAACAATGCCTCGAACACAGGCTTTGTAACAATATGCTGCGAAAGCATTTCAATGGCTTCGCTCTCGCTAATTGATGGGTTAATGTTTTTTTGCAAACCCGAAAGAAATTCGGCAAATGCTTTGCGGTGTGGTTCGTCGTCGTGTATGAGTCGTGTAATGCGCTCGATGTAACGTTCGGCAATTTTGGCAACGTCTTTCGCCCATTCTTCCCAATAACGGCGGTCGCCCACTTTATTGACCATACGGGCAAACACCACATTTTGCAGTTGCTCAAATTGTATGGCAAGTTGTTCGCCAATGGTTTTAGTTTTACCATATTCGGCTTGGGGTTCGGCAACAAATGGTGTGCCGTCGGTATCGAAAGTATATTCGGGGCGACCTACCAAAATATTGTCGGGCTTTTTGCGATTGAGTTCTATTTTATTTACCGTGGCATTGAAGCGGTCGTCGTGCGCACGAAGTGCATTGAGGACAGTCCACACTACCTTGTAGCGTTCGTTGTCGTTTAGGGCAACATCGGCTTCAATGTCGGCAGGCACCACTACAGGGATAATAATATAACCGTATTTCTTGCCTGGCGATTTGCGCATTACACGGCCAACAGATTGCACCACATCCACCTGCGAGTTACGTGCCGAAAGAAACAAAACAGCATCTAACGAAGGAACATCGACACCCTCGCTCAAACAACGTACATTGGTAAGAATACGACATTCGTTATTTTCAATATCTTCTTTAAGCCAGCCCAGCAATTCGTCGCGTTGGGGTGCGCTCATGGTGCCGTCAATATGATTTGATGCTGTGGTTACCATTTGTTCCTGTTTCTCGGCAGGGAGCGAACCTAAATAGGCTTCGGTAGAGGTGTTGAATGTAGTTGTGATTTTTTTCGATATGGCAATGCTTTGGCAAAATGCCACGGCACGTCTCATGGGTTCAGGGTCGGTGGCTTTGATAATACCTTCGTCGCCCAGTATTTGTTTTGATAGTGCGTTGATACAGCCAATGAGCTTTGAAGCATCATCGGTATTTATTTCGCTGTCTTTACTCGTAATGATATTTTGAACAGCGGGCGGAATGTCTTTTTCATTTAAGGTTAGAATTAGAACCTTATAATCGGTAAGCAAGCCCTTTTCAACAGCTTCGCCAAAACCGATACGGTATATTTCTTCGCCATACATTGAAATGTCGTCCATGGAACAAAGTACGGCTTCTGCTTGTGCAGCTTTGCTTTTAACATTATCGTCGTACAAACGAGGTGTGGCGGTCATGTACAGGCGTTTCTTTGCTTTTAGAAAATCCTTCTCGTGGACTTTTGTAAAAGCCGATTCGTCTTCGTTCGACAAGGTAACACCAGTTGTACGGTGAGCTTCGTCGCAAATAATTAAATCGAATACTCCAAAACCGTTATTGGCATTAATCAATTCTTTTTGTGCACGGGCAATTACTTCAATGGATTGATAAGTTGAGAAAACAACAGTCATTCCCTCTTTGCCATTTTTTTTAATATGGTTGAATTGATTGAGAATGTCCTTAGTATTAGTAGAAGCTGGCAATGCCAAATCGACCACACTGAAACTGTCGGAATCTTCGTTCCTGTTTTTTTTACGTGATATTTCTGGGTCTGAACAAATACATATTGCGTTAATGGGTTCTTTGGCATCGGCACTCCATTCACGAAGCGTTTGACCTAACAAAGAAATAGAAGGCACCAAAAATAAAATAAGTCCTTTGCCATTGGTTTCATTTTCGGCAATGCGAAGCGAATTAAAGGTTTTACCTGTTCCGCAAGCCATAATGAGCTTGCCACGGTCGGCCGTTTTAAAATGTTCGTGGGTTTTGTCCAACGCTTCTTTTTGATGTTGGCGAAGTTCTTTTTTTGGTGTGCGTGAAGTTTCGCCAGTTATTCCGTTGTCGAGTTTTTCCCAATCAACAGGGGCTTGGTCTAAATCGTAAAGGTTAATTCGTGTAACAGGTGGATTCTGATTTTTAATTGCTTCGGTAGCATTTATACCCCATTTGTTGGTTGTTGAAATCCAAAGTCGGTGCGAGAAACTAACGGTTTGCATGTTCTCGTTAGGAAACTCCCTGCTCGATGTTGATAGGAAAGAATCAACAGCGGGTTTATCAATTGAAGAATCTTCCTGAAAGCATTTACATTGAATAGCCCAATAATCGCCATCGTGTGTAAGGGCAACTAAATCTATTCCAGTATCGTGTCCGCCGAGGTCGCTTTTACCATGAAATTCATTCCAGAGCCAAACATGCTTAAACTTAAAACAATATGTGGGGTCGGTCTGTAAATATGCTTGCATCAATCGTTCAAAACGGTTTCCTTTATCACGTTCGGAAAAAGCTATTTTACGGTATTGGTCAAGTATTGAACGAAAAGAGGTTTTGTTTGACATATAATCAAAATCCAAATGTTTATTATTTTGCTAATGTAAGCAAATCGGTATTTAAAATGCAATGTCGCAAGGGTAAGAAAACTCATGCTTTTTATAAATGTTTCGACAGGCACAGCATCGGGCAATCGGCATGTAATCACTGAGGCCAGTCTATCAAATTATCCATCCTTTCTTGTACATTCCAAAATGTAGTTTTTATAGGTATGAATTTCGATGGAGCTTCTGTTTATGTGGCTACTAATTAGTCTTATACTGCTGTTGGCATTCCGTTTGACACTGTTTAGAAAAGGGTGAGGAAACGGATGTTAACCTTTCCTAATCATTCGTAGCTTGAAGAGGTATAACAATTAAAAATTGAGTAATATGAAAATCGCATTCCCATTGATGAGTGAAAACGAATTAGCAGACGATTTTGCCAATTCCAGGTATATAGGATTTTACGACGAATCCGATAAGCAAACTGAAATAATTCCTTTGAAAGTTTTGGAGAAAAAATTAGGTACCGGGCTTTTCCCCGAAAATTTAATTTCGAACAATCTGTCAGCAATTGTAAGCCAGCAATTTAATATACTTATGCTGCGAATTCTTAAGGATTATGGCATTAAAGCCCTTCAGGCAAATGGCAGTAATTTACAAGCAAATATTCATGCATTCGATTCCGGTGAACTTCTCCCCTTTAATCTATATAAATCAATTTTCGGAGAACAATGCGGTACGGGCTGTTCTTCGTGTAATTCATCCTGTTCTTAATTATACTATTATGTCTATAAATAGTGCAATCAGTTTAATTGGTGCAGTCGATTCTGCTCACGAACTACGAGAGAAGCTTAATCACTGTAACGGGCAGGGCGAATTTAACGATTGCCTGATTTCGAATGGCTTTAGTTTTACAAAAGATGAATTTGAAGACGCTGTTAGGCTGCTTCATCTGCGATGCCAGGAACAGGAAGATGCCGAACTGATTCTCGAAAAAGCCATGTGGCTCCGTTTTTTAATTCAAACAAATGAATACTAGTAATATGACAAAAATACAATTTCGCCCGTTAGGAGAAGTCCTTGAAATCATTCAACAAATAGGGTTCGATATTTCCTATGCTTACGACGATTTGCTATTCTCGGAGCACAATGTATTTATCATTCGGTTCGATCAGTCGAGCAATAAAAAATTGTGGCTCTATTTTAATGAAGATTGCGACCTTGTTAGGAGAGAATCCATTGGAAATCAACTAAAAAATGCATACCTCTCAAAAAAGATTGAGATACACCATGGAGGTTTATTTTCAGTTCAACAAATCGAAGGAAAAGAAGAACTTGAGCTAAAGTTTTTTGAAGCAGTATAAATATTCCCCCAATTCTAAAATAATACCTGCCGGATTAAAATTCGACAGGTATTATTATTTTACCCCCTTAAATAATCTATATAAAAATTCAAAAAACTACATATATGTAATTTTGATATAAAATAATTACATCATTGTAGCGAATAATATATCAAAATATAGTATTTACCCCTAAAATAAATAAAAAATGAATATTTTTTTTAATTCATTTTCAAATAGTTAGTCCTATAAACAGGGTCTTATTTGGAAGCCTCAATTTTATTGGCATCAAACGTGCAATACCCTCTTCGAATTAATTTATTTGGAGGAACTAAAATGAGAAAAGTAGCAATTTATGGTAAAGGGGGAATAGGAAAAAGCACAACAACCCAAAATACAGTTGCCGGCTTGGTTGAAGGCGGGAAAAAAGTAATTGTGGTTGGTTGCGACCCCAAAGCGGACTCTACCCGGCTTTTATTAGGTGGTTTGGCTCAGAAAACTGTACTCGACACCCTTCGCGAAGAAGGTGAAGATGTAGAACTCGACGATGTTGTAAAACTTGGGTTTAAAGGAGTTCGTTGTGTTGAATCAGGTGGACCGGAACCAGGAGTGGGTTGTGCAGGCAGAGGTATCATCACCTCCGTAAACTTACTTGAACAATTAGGAGCTTACGACGAAGCGATGTTCGAAACCGATTATGTGTTTTACGACGTACTTGGAGACGTAGTATGTGGTGGTTTTGCAATGCCAATGCGCGAAGGCAAAGCTCAGGAAATTTACATTGTTGTATCGGGCGAAATGATGGCTATGTATGCCGCCAACAACATCAGCAAAGGTATTGTGAAGTTTGCCGAAGCAGGTGGTGTTCGTTTGGGGGGACTTATCTGTAACAGTCGCAAGGTAGACAACGAACAAAACATGATTGAAGCATTTGCTAAAAAACTAGGAACGCAAATGATCCATTTTGTTCCTCGCGAAAACGTAGTTCAACGTGCCGAAATTAACCGTAAAACTGTGATCGAGTATGAATCTACTCACGAGCAAGCTGACGAATACCGCATGCTAGCGAAGAAAATCGACGAAAACAAAATGTTTGTTATTCCTACACCACTCGAAATTGAAGAATTAGAAGCTTTATTAATCGAATACGGAATTGCAGGTTGAGAATCTAGCAGGAAGCCTTGAAATGATGCTAGTTATAAAAGAATAAGTAAGAAAAATATTAACAAATAAAACCATCAGTCATGTTATTAATAAGAGCAATTGTACGCCCAGAAAAATCTTCGGTAGTAATGAAGGCGCTTTTTGAGGCCGGTTTTCCTGCCGTAACAAAAATGGCAGTATTTGGCCGTGGTAAACAGCGTGGATTAAAAGTTGGAAATATCACTTATGACGAATTGCCAAAAGAGCTTTTGCTCATCGCAATTAAAGATTCAGATAAAGATTTTGTGATTACCACCATTATTGATGCCGCCCGTACCAGTGAGAAAGGTGCTTTTGGAGATGGTAAAATCTTCATCACCCCAATTACGGAGACCTATACTATTTCTAACGGTATAAAAGAGGTTTAGTACGCTTAACTCAAATAGAAATGGGTATTTCAAAAGACAAGCATCTGTCATGGCAAATTTATTTATAAATAAAAAATGAACTCATGAAACATCCATTTTTAGTTACCAAACACACAAGGGAATGACTATAAGGATGTTCCATCTGACCTTAATCTAACAATAAAAAATAAAACAGATGAAATTAATACTTGCAATAATTCGCATTGCCAAGATGAACGAAACCAAGCAGGCACTTTCAGATGCAGGTCTTCCTTCGTTCACAGCTATGGGAGTGTTAGGAAGGGGACGCGGACGGGGAGAAGGTCAAAATTTCCAGGAAGTAATTAGTAATCCCCTAAACCAGGAAGCCCTGAAGCAAATTGGCCCCGAGCCCCGGTTAAAATCAAAACGGCTTATCACCCTGGTGGTTCCCGAAAGCAAAAAAGATCAGGCTATTGAAACAATCATTAAGGTAAATCAGACCCATAATAGCGGAGATGGAAAGATATTCGTAGTGGAAGCTTTGGATTCCATCCGGGTTCGCACCGGCGAAAGAGGCGAAATCACACTAGATTAAAAGCAGGAGGTAAAAATGGCTAAAATTGAGATGGATCCACAACGTTGGAAACAGGAGGTATTGAAAAAGTACCCGTCGAAGGTTGCTAAAAAGCGCGAAAAATCAATAATGGTGCACGAAGGTGCAGATAATATTAAGCCTATTCAGGCAAATGTACGCACCATTCCGGGCATTATCACTCAAAGGGGATGTACCTATGCGGGCTGTAAGGGTGTTGTACTTGGGCCTACACGCGATATTGTCAACCTGGTCCATGGACCAATCGGATGTAGTTTTTATGCATGGCTTACCCGTCGTAACCAGACATTACCGCCTACTCCCGATTCCCCAAACTATATGATGTACTCTTTTTCGACCGATATGCAAGATTCTAACATTGTGTTTGGTGGAGAAATTAAACTGAAACAAGCTTGCCGCGAAGCGTTTGAATTGTTCAAACCAAAAGCCATAGGTATCTTTTCAACCTGCCCGGTTGGTTTAATTGGCGACGACGTACATGCAGTAGCCCGCGAAATGAAGGAAGAACTGGGAATAAATATTTTTGGTTTCAGCTGCGAAGGGTATAAAGGCGTTAGCCAAAGTGCCGGTCACCATATTGCCAATAATGCACTTGTTAAACACGTAATTGGATTGACCGACAAAGCCGTGGAAGGGAAATATAAAATTAACATGTTGGGAGAATATAACATTGGAGGCGATGCATTTGAATTAGAACGCATTCTCGACAAATGCGGTATCTCTTTGAACTCCTCTTTCAGCGGAAACTCAACCATGGAGCAATTCGAACGTGCACATATGGCCGATCTGAATGTGGTTATGTGTCACCGGTCAATTAACTATGTGGCCGAAATGATGGAGAAAAAATACGGAATACCCTGGTTTAAGGTAAATTTTATTGGAGCAGAAGCTTCCGCAAAATCATTGCGTAAAATTGCCGATTACTTTGGGGATCAGGACTTGAAAAATCGTGTAGAGGAAGTTATTGCCGAAGAACTCGCTATTGTAAAAAAATCGATCGACGAAATAAAACCTCGTACCGATGGTAAAATGGCCATGTTATTCGTGGGAGGCTCCCGTGCTCATCATTATCAGGAGTTGTTTAACGAGTTGGGAATGTCGACTCTATCGGCAGGCTATGAGTTTGGGCACCGCGACGACTACGAAGGCCGCCGGGTAATCCCTACCATCACCATTGATGCTGATAGCCGCAACATAGAAGAACTCACCGTGGAAGCCGATCCAATGAAATTCAAGCCCCGCAAAACCGAAGAGGAGCTGAAAGCTTTAGAAGCGCTCGATTTTAATGGGTACGATGGAATGTTGGCCGAAATGGCAAAAGGAACGTTGATCATCGACGATTTAAGCCATTACGAAATGGAAAAGCTGATTGAGATCTACCATCCGGATGTGTTTTGTGCCGGGATTAAAGAAAAATATTGTGTGCAGAAAATGGGTATTCCGCTGAAACAGCTACACAGCTACGATTATGGCGGACCCTATGCCGGATTTGAAGGAGCCGTTAATTTTTATAAGGATATTGATATGATAGTAAATACCAGTATCTGGAAGATGATTAAAGCCCCTTGGGAAGCTGAGCCTGTAATTGAAGCTGAATATGCAGCGTAAATAGTCGTAAGTAGTAAGTCAGTAGTCGATAGACAAATATATAATACTTACGACTAAATACTTACGACTAATGACTCAATTCTAACCCTTTAAAATTAAATAATATGTTACTTCGACATACAACCGATAAAATCATCGACCGGGAAGCGTTGACAATAAACCCGGCAAAAACCTGTCAGCCGATAGGTGCCATGTACGCGGCCTTGGGTATTCATGGCTGCCTTCCTCATAGTCATGGTTCGCAGGGATGTTGTTCATACCACCGTACTGCCCTAACCCGGCATTATAAGGAACCGGTGATGGCATCCACCAGTTCGTTTACCGAAGGATCTTCGGTATTTGGTGGACAAGCAAACCTTTTACAAGCTGTTGAAACCATTTTTGCAGTTTACAATCCCGATATCATTGCCGTACACACCACTTGTTTGTCCGAAACTATCGGCGACGATGTGAACCAAATCGCACAAAAGGCTCGTGACGATGGCAAGGTTCCGGCTGGCAAATACCTGATTCATTGCAACACCCCGAGTTATGTGGGCTCGCATGTTACCGGATATGCCAACATGGTAACTTCCATGGTTAAACATTTTTCGGCCCGGAGCGCTACCCGCAAAAACCAGGTAAATCTGATTACCGGTTGGGTAGAACCAAGCGATATGCGCGAAATTAAACGTCTTGCAACCGAAATGGGGGTTAAAATTGTAATGTTCCCCGATACTTCCGATGTCCTGGATACGCCAATGACCGGCAAACATGAATTTTATCCAAAGGGTGGTGTTACCATTCCCGAACTTATCAGCACGGGCGACAGCAAATCTACCATCGGGTTAGGGCCTTTTTGTACCGAAGATGCAGCAGTATTGCTCGATAATAAGTGTAAGGTAAAATTCGATATGCTCGAATTGCCCATTGGATTGAAAGCAACAGATAATTTTATCACTTCGTTAAGTCGGGCAGCCGGGGTTCAGGTGCCGGAATCGATTACTGCCGAGCGTGGTCGACTGATTGATATGGTTACCGACATGCATAAATACCTGTATGGGAAACGGGTGGCACTTTATGGAGATCCCGATACCCTTGTTCCTCTAACTGAGTTTTTGGTAACACTCGATATGAAACCTGTTTACATCGTGAGCGGTACGCCGGGAAAAAAGTTTGAAGCCTCCCTGACAAAAGTTTTAAGTAAGAAAGTACCCGAAGCCAAATTCAAAAATGGGGAACGTGCCGATATGTATTTGCTCCACCAATGGATCAAAAACGAGCCTGTCGATTTAATCATTGGGAATAGCTATGGGAAGTACATTTCACGCGATGAAGATATTCCCTTGGTTCGGGTAGGATTCCCAATTACAGATAGGGTTGGGCACAGCTACTTTCCAATAGTTGGCTATAACGGTGCCATGAACCTGGTAACCAAAATGCTGAATATGATCCTGGATAAAGAAGACCGCGTTTGTCCTGAGGAAAAGGTTGAGTTAACGATGTAAGAAAGTCGTAAGTAGTTAGTCGTAAGTTGCAAGACAGAAGGTTTTGTTCCAGAATACTAACGGGGTAGCAACATGCAATTCAATCTGAAACAGCGATTAAAGCAGGATTATAACTAAAAATTTGAAACATGGATTCAATACTCATCGAACGCAAAAATCAGGTTTTCCGCACCGGGACTGATGCCCAAACCATTCACTGCAACAAGCCCAGCGTGGCTGGTTCTGTGAGTCAGCGAGCCTGCGTTTTTTGCGGTTCACGAGTGGTATTGTATCCTATTGCCGATGCGCTGCATATAGTGCATGGCCCCATAGGTTGTGCCGCCTATACCTGGGACATTAGGGGGGCGTTGTCGTCTGGACCTGAAATTCACCGGTTAAGCTTCTCAACCGACTTACGCGAAAAAGATGTGGTATTTGGAGGCGAAACAAAATTATACCATTCTCTTATTGAACTGATAGACCAATACAAACCTAAAGCAGCTTTCGTTTATTCCACCTGCATTGTAGGCGTTATTGGAGACGATATTGAAGCTGTTTGTAAGAAAGCGAATAAGGAAAAAGGAATTCCGGTTATTCCGGTTCAGGCTCCCGGGTTTAACGGTTCAAAAAAAGATGGCTACAAAATTGCCTGCGAAGCATTGGCCACGCTTATTGGAACGGGAGATTTAGCAGTTCCCGAAAAAAGTATCAATATTTTGGGCGATTTTAACCTGGCAGGCGAATTGTGGATGCTTTTAGAATACTACAAAAAAATGGGTATTCACGTAAATGCCACCATTACCGGCGACGGCAGGGTCGAGGCAATTGCCAGCGCACATAAAGCTTCCTTAAATGTGGTGCAATGCTCTGGTTCCATGATGCACCTGGCTAAAATAATGAAGGATAAGTATAACATTCCCATGATGAAGGTTTCGTACTTCGGCATTGAAGATATGAGCGATGCGCTTTACGAAGTGGCTAAATTCTTTAAAGACGATGAGATGATGGCGAAAGCCCGCATATTGGTTCGCGAGGAATTTGGCAGGTTAATGCCAGTCTTGAAGGAGTATAAGGAAAAACTTCAGGGGAAAAAAGCCGCCATTTATGTAGGGGGATCTTTTAAAGCGATATCACTGATAAAAGCATTACGATTAATTGGCGTTCAAACAGTAGTAGTAGGATCTCAAACAGGAACACCCGACGAATACGAAATTATCAATCAATTGTGCGACGAAGGTACCATTGTGGTAGACGATTCTAATCCGATCGAGCTATCCGCTTTTGTTAAAGAAACCTGTGCCGATATCTTTATTGGCGGAGTGAAAGAACGCCCAATTGCTTATAAGTTGGGACTGGGATTTTGCGACCATAACCACGAACGCAAGGAGGCCCTCGCCGGATACGAAGGCATGCTCAATTTTGCCAAAGAAATTTATGCCACCGCCATGAGTCCGGTTTGGCAGTTTACACGACAGCGATAGGGAATCATAGTCTAGTGTGTGCTAAGTGTAGTTAGAAACTGCGCTTTAGTAATAGAAAATTCGGGTATAACTTTTTTAAATGCTAAAAACTACAATCACGATGGAAGCAGTTAAATCCCCCAAAAAAACATTCGTTTCTACACGAAACGCTTGTAAACTCTGTGCTCCACTGGGTGCGAGCGTGGTGTTTAAAGGTATCAAAGGGTGTCTTCCGATGATTCATGGGTCGCAGGGATGCGCTACTTACATCCGTCGTTATATGATCAGTCATTTCAAAGAGCCGGTGGATATTGCATCTTCAAACTTTAGCGAAGAAACAACCATCTTTGGAGGAAATCGAAATTTTAATACCGGTATCGAAAATATCATACAGCAATACAATCCTGAAGTGATTGGCATTGCTTCCGCTTGCCTAAGCGAAACCATTGGCGAAGACATCCCGAGGTTAATTCGCGAGTATCGGACGGTCAATGCTTCCAAAGCGCTTCCGGTATTCGTGAACGCCTCTACTCCAAGCTATCAGGGTACACATATGGATGGTTTCCATGAGGCAGTATCCAGTGTGGTAGCAAATTTGGCTGAGTGCGGCGAAACCGGAACCCATATCAACATTTTCCCGGGGTTTGTTTCCCCAGCCGATCTCCGACATCTTAAAGATATTTTAACAGATTTTGGTCTCGATTACGTTCTTTTTCCCGATTATTCCGATTCGCTCGACAATCCTCACTGGAAAGAATACCAAATTATTCCCGAAGGGGGAACTGCAGTTTCGGAGATTAAACGTACCGGAACAGCAAAAGCTTCATTGGAGTTTGGCTATATTCTCAACTTGGGAGGCATAAACAGTCGCATTACCGAAAGCAAAGCAGCTTTTACAGCAGCGCAATGGCTCGAAAAAAACCGTTCTGTAATTCGTTGTAAGTTAGGAATGCCAATTGGAATCAACGAGACCGACCGTTTTTTCAAACAACTGGAAGAGTTAAGCGGCAAACCAACCCCAAATCGGTATGAACGTCAGCGGGGACGGCTGGTAGATGCCTATGTAGATGGCCATAAATATGTGTTCGGAAAGCGCGCAATTGTTTATGGCGACGAAGATATGGTAGTTGGGTTGGTCGCTTTTTTAACAGAAATAGGAATTGAGCCGGTATTAGTTGCTTCCGGTGGCGAAAGCGGCATACTCAAAAGAGAAATTGAACGCATTACCGAAGGTAAATACCCTCAAATGAAAGTTGTTAGCGGTATGGACTTTGAATCGATAAATGAAATGACGGAGGAATTGAAACCCGATATTTTTATTGGTAACAGTAAAGGGTATTACATTTCCCGACGACTAGGAATTCCACTCGTAAGAGTTGGATTTCCGGTACACGATCGATTTGGGGCACAGCGCCTCCAACATCTTGGCTACGAAGGCACACAGCAGCTTTTCGACCGTATCACCAATGCCCTCATAGAATATAAACAGGAGCATTCGCCGGTGGGATATAAATATATTTAGTAGTAAGATGGAAGTCAGGAGACCGAAGTCGGAAGTTTAAAAACTCCTACACGTAATCCGAACCTCGCTCCCGATAGTCCCGATAGCTATCGCGGATCGGCACTGCAACCTGTATTTTGTCCTCTGTAACCTGCAACTTTTATTAAACAACCCGCTCCCGATAGCTATCGCGGATCGAATCTCGCAACCCGTAACCCGTAACACAAAACCCTATGAATACACCCGAAAATTACAAAAACCATCCCTGCTTTAATGCAGAGGCGCGTCACACCAACGCACGAGTGCATTTGCCTGTTGCCCCTAAGTGTAACATTCAGTGTAATTATTGTAATCGTAAGTACGATTGTGTAAACGAAAGTCGTCCGGGTGTTACATCTTCGGTGTTAAGCCCGTATCAGGCAGTGGAATATTTAAAGGCATTGGACAAGCGAATTGATAATCTTTCGGTAGTGGGCATTGCCGGTCCAGGCGATCCTTTTGCCAATCCCGAGGAAACCCTCGAAACCATGCGGCTGGTTAAGGCGGAATTTCCCGACAAGATATTTTGTCTTTCAACCAACGGACTGAATTTGAAACCTTATATAGCAGAAATTGCCGAATTGGGAGTTTCGCATGTCACGCTTACCATAAATGCGATTGACCCTGATATTACTGCAAAAGTGTATGCCTGGGTAAGGCACGATAAAAAAATATACCGGGGCAGGGAAGGAGCTGCCTTTATTATCGAACGCCAATTAGAATGTATTCCATTGTTGAAAGAGCATGGAATTACTGTAAAGATAAATTCTATAATAATTCCGGGGATTAATGACCATCATCTGGAGGAGGTTGCCAAAAAAACAAAAGAACTGGGAGCGGATATTATCAATTGTATTCCCGTTATTCCTACCAAAGAAACTCCTTTTGAAAGCCTGGATGAGCCTTCCAAAACCATGATTTTTAGGGTGAGGACTTTAGTTAAAGACCATCTTCCGGTAATGACACATTGTGCACGTTGCAGAGCCGATGCTGCCGGTCTGCTGGGACAAGATTTTACCGAAGCTTTCGGCATGTTGCAGGAATTTGCCACCCTTCCATTGCGTCCAACGGATAACCGCCCTCATGTTGCCGTAGCTACTTACGAAGGATTATTGGTAAATATGCATCTGGGTGAGGCTAAATCACTTTATATATACAAGCAAACCCCCAACGGGTATCATTTTATCGAAGAAAGACAAACACCCGCTTCCGGTTCGGGAGATTTCAGGTGGATTAACCTCGCAAAGACCTTGGGCGATTGCCGCGCTTTGTTAGTTGGTGGAGTGGGGCCAAATCCGCTTAATATACTTCAACATTCGGGTATACGAGTAGTTCAGATGACCGGTATGATTGACGATGGACTGGAAGCTGTTTTCAATAACCAGCCCATTAAATCGGTTAAAAAAGCCGATGCTTTTAAGTGCGGAGATTCATGCAGGGGGAATGCGCAAGGATGTGCTTAAAATAGGAGTAAGTAATTAGTAGTAAGTCGTAAGTATTTATCTTATACTAACGCTGAAGGGAAAAAGAAACAAACCAATAAATAAATTTTTATGAAAAAGCCAGACCACATGATCCTAATTTGCAATTCCTACCGGGTTGCAGGAGATGCACAGGGAGCCTGTAATAAAAAAGGGGCGTCTGCCATGTTGCAATATATTTCCGAAGGATGTTCCGACCGCGGAATAGATGCCGTTGTAACCACCACCGCCTGTTTGAATGTCTGCGCCCAGGGTCCGGTTATGGTTGTCCAACCTAATAATTTTTGGTACGGAGGCGTAACCGAAGATAGAATTGACGAAATACTCGATGCCCTCGAAAATGGCGAGGCAGTGAGCGAGTATATAATAAGTGATTAAAATGAACATGAAATTGGGTCGCCCCCAAAGGTCCCGAAAGTTATCAGGGATCGGTATGTAATGTGTGAATTTTTAATCATCCACCTATAAATTAAGGAGGCCCCAATGGACAAAATAAAATTAATCGATACCACACTTCGCGATGGGGAACAAGCTCCGGGAGTGGTATTTCTGTTGAAGGAAAAACTGGCCATATGTGAACTTCTGGATAAAGCTGGTATTCCCGAAGTTGAGGTAGGGACCCCTGCTATTGGTAAACGCGAGGTTCGGGATATTCAGGCAATCACCCAAGCAGGGTATAAATTCAAAACATTGAGCTGGTGTCGCGGCATAAAATCGGATATTGAAGCTGCTCAAAAATCAGGTACCAATGGCGTCCATATTTCATTTCCGGTTTCGGAGATTCATTTGGCTGCACTGGATAAAACCAAATCCTGGGCATTAGATTCGATGCGGGAACTCGTAGCTTTTGCCAGTGATAAATTCGAATATGTCACCATTGGGGCACAAGATGCATCGCGATGTGAGATTGATTTTTTAGATGAATTTATTGAATTGGCTGAATCTTTGGGGGTTCATCGGGTTCGGATTGCCGATACTGTTGGCATACTCAATCCTTTTTCCACCTTTCAGCTTTTCAGGAAACTGCGAAGCCATCATGCCAATATTGGACTCGAATTTCATGGGCACAACGATTTGGGAATGGCTACAGCCAACACTATTACAGCCATTAAAGCCGGAGCCGATTTTGCCAGCATTACCGTAAATGGAATTGGTGAAAGAGCTGGAAATGCTGCCCTCGAAGAAGTTATAATGGCCTTGAAAATCTCGGAAAAAGCAGAATTAAATATCCAAACACAGTACCTGAGTCAACTCTCGCAATTGGTTAGCAGGGCCTCAGGGAAACCCATTAACGATTTTAAACCGGTTACAGGTGATATGGTGCTAAAGCACGAATCGGGAATTCATACTAAAAGCATGCTTAAAAATCGTGAAACATATCAAATTATAAACGCTTCTGATATCGGTCGCGAAGAGCACGAATTTGTTTTTGGAAAGCACAGCGGCAAAGCCTCCGTAAAAGCTTTTTTTCTTAAGAATAAAATTGTAATTTCAGACCAGCAATGTCAATTAATTCTCAATATTATCAAAGAACGCTCCCACATTCTTAAGAGAAGCATTTCGATAGGAGAAATATTAATTATTCATGATGAGCTGGAGAAACGATTGACAATGTCACCTAATTCATTATAAACTTTAACAACAATCATTATGAGACTTAGCGCACGGAACAATCTGAAAGGAAAAGTGGTGGTAGTGGAAGAAGGCCTGATTACAGCCAAAGTTAAAATCGATTTGGGAAATGGGAACACCATTACTTCCATCATTTCGAAAGATGCCATTGCGGAACTCGATATCAAAGTGGGTGATACTGCCTATGCTATTATTAAATCGACAGAGATAATCATAGCAAAAGATTAAAAAAATGAGCGATATAATTGAGGCAGACTATCAATTATTTATAAACCGGAAAGGCAGGCACCTTTTAGGTCCGGGAAGAACGGAGCTTCTTTTTGGTATTCAGCGTACCGGAAGCCTTAGAGCAGCTTCTAAGGAATTGAATATCTCATATCAGCATGCCTGGAGCCTTATTGATGCTATAAACCAGGCAGCTTCCGAACCAATTGTCATTAAACAACGGGGAGGAATAGGTGGTGGCGGAGCTTCCTTATCGGTTTATGGGGATAAACTTTTAAAGGATTACCTGGCTATTGAAAAGGAAGTGCAAAAATTTTTCCGGCAGCTAAACATGGAATTAAATCTGTGATTTTTTTTGCTTATCGTTATCTAATTATGTGTATATCGCATCTACTTAAAAAAATTTAATATATGGAGAAATCAGTTTTTACCGTCAAACCTAATTTTTATAAAACTCCTGCTTTAGTAGAAAATAAATAAAACTAAAAAAATGAAAGGCTACATCAAAAACGTTTGGAGTTTTGTTTCCGGTACTGCAATTGGCACCCTTGGCGGTTTAATTGGGTTGGGTGGTGCTGAATTTCGCCTTCCTCTTCTTGTGGGATTTTTCGGATTTGTAAGTCTTGATGCTGTTATCATTAATAAAATTACCAGTTTAATTGTTGTATCATTTTCGCTTCCATTTCGAAGTCAATCAATCCCTTGGGGCGACATAGGTTTGAATTATAATATTATCATTAATATTTTGTCGGGCAGCTTATTGGGGGCATGGATTGGTGCACATTATGCAACAAAAATGAAAACGGTAATTCTCGACCGCTTAATCATGGTTTTATTGATTGTCCTTGCATTTGGGATGATTTTTGGGCACAATGTTATGGATGGCAGTCATTCTCCCATTATTCAAGATGGAATCATACGAATTATTACCGGTGTAATTGCAGGTTTTATAATTGGAATGGTAGCTGCCGTTCTTGGTGTTGCGGGTGGAGAATTAATCATCCCCACTTTAGTTATATTGTTTGGGGTCGATATTAAACTTGCAGGCAGTTTGTCGCTTTGCATAAGTTTACCAACCATGATTGTTGCTTTTTACCGATATACAAAAAGCGGAGCCATTGAACTATTCAAGCGAGAAAAAAAGTTTTTATTATTTATGGCCGTTGGTTCTATTTTGGGAACGGCCATAGGTGGGCTTTTAATCGGTATAATACCTTCAAATATACTTGTTCTCGTTCTTGGAGGCATTTTATTGATTTCGGCAATTAAAACATTTAACAAACAAAGTTCAAATAGTAATCAAATTAAAACTAAGTAATATGACGAAAGTATTTATAATCCTGTTAATGGCTTTAAGCGTAAGCTTACAGTCGCAAACAGTCCGAGTTGCCGCTGCCGGAAATCTTCGTTATATTCTCGACGACATAAAAGCTAAATATGGGATGCAAAACCCAAAAGCAAAAATCGAAATTGTGTTTGGAGCATCGGGAGCGCTTACGCAGCAGATACTTAACGGAGCTAATTTCGACTTCTTTATGTCGGCTGATAAAATTTATCCGGATAAATTAAAGAATCAAGGAGCTTCTTTTGGAGATGTAAAAACCTATGCTTTTGGGAAACTTGTTTTGTGGAGCAACACAGTAGATGTTTCGAAAGGGATTGAAATGCTCACCGATAAATCGGTTGCTCGCATTGCTATTGCCAAACCCGATATAGCCCCCTATGGTGCCATTACTATTGAGTGCTTAAAGTACTATGGAATATACGAAAAAGTAAAAGGCAAACTCGTGTTTGCTGATAACATTGCCCAAGCAGCTCAGTTTGCCCAATCAGGGAATGCAGAAGTAGCTTTTTTGGCGCAGGCTCTTGTATTTGCTCCCGATTTAAAAGGCAGCTATGTATATGTGGACGAAAAGAGTTATAAACCGGTGGAACAGGCTTGTGTGCTTTTGAAAAGCTGGGAACGTAACCCGGAAGCCACTAAATTTATGAAATTTGTGTTAGGCGCAGAATGCAAAAAAATATATCAGAAATATGGGTTTACCGTGAAATGAGGGAATTGGGATTATTTAGTTTTAACCAATTTGTCAGTTTGAATCCAATTATGATACTCTTTAAAAGCTTTCGGAACAAATTCAATTATTCTCATAACAGATCTTTCGCTTTTATCTCAATGGTTTCTTTTTTTTGGTTATAGGTACTAATTCGTTCACTTAACTCATCTGCATATGCCTGATTATTTAGAATATAATCCGAATCATCAGCTAGTTGAATATTTATTTCAACAGTCCGGTGTGGAAACATTTTCTTTATTGCCTCCAGAATATCTGGTTGAAGCATATCTGTATTAATTTTTATTGTTGTTTCCATAAACATTATGTTTTTGCAAATATATGGTAAATCTCAGAATAGGAAGTTAAAGCAATAGCATTACGAATTTAAAAAATTGGTTTATGAACAAATTTTCCGGAATCATTACGCAGATAACCCGATCGGATGCCATTATGCTGGTAGATTTGGAAGTCGGTGGACATCCCATGTCGGCTTTGTTAACCGAAAGTCCTTTTTCCTCCTCCTGGCTAAAAGTGGGGAATGCTGTTTCCATTGTTTTTAAGGAAACAGAAGTATCGCTTATGAAAGGCTTTACCGGGAAGATCAGTCTGCGGAATCAACTCCCCTGCAAGGTTATCAGCGTCAGCAAGGGAACTATTTTGGGATGTGTGGCTATGCTTTTTCAGGATTATCCAATAACTGCCGCTATAACCTCCAGGTCTATCGATTCTTTAAACATTTGCGAAGGCGATGAAATTTTGGCGTTGATAAAAGCTAATGAGGTTTCGATAATGAAGTCGTAAGTCAATAGTATTTAGTCGTAAGTCGTAATCAGTTGAATTTTAATTTTTTAGAAACATGAGCGAAGATTTTCTCCAAACCATGTGGGTTACCTTTAAATTAGCAAGTTCCACAACGTTGATTCTTATTGTAATAGGCATTCCAATTGCCCGGTTCCTGGCATATTCCAAATTTAGGTTCAAGGCAATTGTAGAAGCATTAGTAAGTATGCCGCTGGTTCTGCCTCCTTCTGTAATTGGTTATTATATGCTTTTGGTTTACAGTCCCCGCTTTTGGTTTGGAAAATGGCTGCGCGAAACATTCGATATTAGGCTGGCTTTTACATTCGAAGGAGTTTTGATTGCCTCCGTGCTATTTAGTCTCCCATTTATGGTTCAGCCTATTCAAAATGGTCTTCGTTCGCTTCCCTCCAGTTTGCATGAGGCGGCATATACGTTGGGGAAATCAAAATGGAACACTTTTATAAGAGTGCTTCTGCCCAATATTAAGCCTTCTATTGTAACCGCTTTAGCACTGACGTTTGCCCATTGTATCGGCGAATTTGGCATTGTCTTAATGGTGGGTGGCAATATGCCTGGTGAAACCCGTGTTGCCGCTATTGCCATATACGACGAGGTTCAGGCCATTCATTTTGATGCAGCCAACCAATATGCTTTTGTTCTCTTTGCAGTATCGTTTGTAATGTTAACCCTGATGTATAGCATCAATAAAAGAAATGAATCATGGAAGATGCTGTAATATCTATTGATATCAAAAAAGAAATCTTTTCGGCAAATGGGAAGATTGTGCTTGAAATAGCTACCTGTATCCAACTTGGAGAACTAGTAGCGCTTTTTGGTCCTTCGGGAGCAGGTAAAACAACGCTGTTACGAATGATAGCAGGGTTAGTGCATCCCGATTCCGGGAAAATTACCTTTGGCAACGAAGTTTGGTATGATTCTGAGCAGAAAATTGCACTTACTCCGCAACAGCGGCATATCGGGTTCATGTTTCAGGATTATGCCCTGTTCCCCAACATGACGGTGAAAGAAAATATTCGCTTTGCCCAGCCAAAGAAAGACGAACGTAAAATTTATTCTTTGTTGGAAGCCTTTGGTTTGAACGAATTAGAGCACCGCAAACCTGCAAAACTTTCGGGAGGACAAAAGCAAAGGGTTGCACTGGCGCGTGCTATCGCCCGCGAACCTAAACTTCTGTTACTTGACGAACCTCTTTCTGCCCTCGATTCGGAACTTCGCAGCGGGTTGCAGGACGAAATTCAAAAAGCCCATCGTCAATCCAAAACCACTACACTGATGGTGAGCCACGATTTAGCCGAAGTCTTTCGCCTGGCGAATCATGTAGTTTGCATCGAAAACGGGAAAATCACCGCCAGCGGAAGTCCCATGGAGCTATTCTCCAATAGCGATATCAGCGGTAAGGTACAAATAACCGGTCAGGTAGTAAATATTGAATCGCAGGGCACATTTTATATGCTCACCATAGTTACCGGTATTAATCAGGTTATCAAAGTAATTGCCTTCGAAAACGATATTATAAATCTTAAAACCGGCGATCGGGTAATGGTTTTTACCAAAGCATTTAATCCCGTGGTGATGAAAATGTAAAATTAGGTTGGAATATCGTATTAAATTTATAATTTAATACTTCTTATAGGCGAATGCTTACGAGACTATAAAATTCTAAACCAAAATGATATGCCAAAATCAAAATATTTGATTTTTGGATTGTTTTTAGTAAGCACTTTTTGTGCTTGTAAAGAAGCAAATCAAAAACAAAATAATAATCAAAAAATTATTCAATCGGACGAAACAGTGCTGAATTGGATGGGGCATTGGCTAAACCGCGATGGAAAAGAAGATTTGGTGAGGAAAGTTGCCCGCGAATATGAATTTATAAACAAAGGGTTGAAAGTAAACCTGAAATTTCCGCAGGAAATATTGAAAACAGAAGATTTTAGGGGAAAGCTAACGGATTCGATAGTTAAAATGATAACCACAGGGGAGGTAACCTGGGATATCATTTATATGGACCAGGGGATGTATAGCCAGGTTGCCAATAAGCTAAAAGATCCAAAATGGGGGTCAAAATATCTGGTAAATTTTGAAGAGTTGGATTGGTTTGCCGAAAGACATAAACAGCTTGTTTTTGACATACCCCAATACCGAAACAGTATGGGTGGAAATATTACCGGCCCGGTTTTAGAAGGCTATTATTTTGGACTTTGGTATAATACCATTCTTGCTGAAAAGATTGGGCTGGATATCAAACCGCTCGGAATGACATTCGATGATTTAAAAGATTATATCAAAAAGGCGCACCAATACAATCAGCAAGCATCTGAAAAAATTCAGATCATGACTCAGGATAATGGGGCAAATACAATTTCGAGTATTTTTAATTCGTTGGTGATGTCTGAGCTGGGAAATTTTGATACGGTGCATGTTGACATAAATAAGGGGAAGGAAGCATTGCGAAAAGGACTAAGAGCATTTGAAGAGCTTGCTGCATATGAGCCTTTTAATAAATCGGGGGTCAAACTAGATGCAAAGGAGGAAACAATACTTTCCGGTAAGTGCTTATTCATTGGATTTCAATCGTATGTATATAACCGATGGGGTAAAATTGATAAAGAACGTACTAAAAATATTGTTCCGGTAGAGCTTCCTGTTTTTAAAAACCAGGGGATGTTTTACCAGGGGACTTACCAATGTGTTTGGGGAGTATTACAAAATGCCCCACATAAAAACGAAGCTATCAACTTACTTAAATATTGGTGCTCGAATGATATTGCCGAGCAATGGCTGCAAAAAACCAAGAACCCCACAGGCATAAAAACAAGGCTTAACACCAACAATTTTGGACAAGATCAGTTGGATAGGTTTAATTTGGGAATTGAAGGCAAGTACGATAAAAATGTTCAAACGTATCAATTGGCGGCAATGCTATTTGGTAGCAGAAATAAGAGCATTCAAATAAATCCGGCATCCGTTATTTATGGCGAAAAAACGGCCGACGATTATTATAATGAAATAATTAAACAGGTTAAAAGATGAAAATATAGGTTGGTTATTATTTGTTGCAACAACTAACTTAATCTATTGGAAGAATCAAGAGAGTCTATTTTTATAGGGTCTGGTCTGTTTTTGTCTGGCTATTTATTTCAGCGAAGTGTTTTGATAAAAAGGGAAAAATTTTATTTCTCAAGCCGAAACCAATCAATATCTGCATTTCCTGCATCATTGATAACCCCTTCGCGCAGAGCATAGAGCCCAACTTTAGCACCAATCCATTTCCCTTCTTTAGCAACAAATTTATCTCCTGCCGAAAAGTATTTCTTGCCATCAATGCTATACAAAAAACTGCAATTAGCGCCTTTTTCAACTTTTACCCTGAGATAAACGGTTGATCCATTGATTGGCTCCGTAAAAATTTCTTCCGGTTCTTTTCCTTTTTCGGCACCAATGCACCGAACAACTGAAACATTAAGTTTACCGTTATCACGCTTCAAAGAAATGGATTGATAGTTTTGTCCCATGATTAATAATCCTGCTTCTTCCCCATCAAAACGGGCATTAAAAGTGAGCTTAACAGTGGCGGTAAATTCTTCGGCGGGAAGTTTCTGCATCAGTAAGTTGGGGGTATCCCATAAGTTTTTATAGTCTTTAGATTTAGGAATACAATTCAACCTGAAGAAGCCTAAATTCCCGGTTGGGAAACCCCAGGTTAGTTCTGGGTTTGCATGCCATTGCCATTGCATTCCAAGCAGATGGTTATCAAACTCGTCACTTTCGGGCGGACTTGTTTTCTCATATACTTTACCTACGTTTGGCTTTTTATAAACTAGTACGGGTTCGCCAGTACCGTCATTATCATTATCACTTCCAATAATTGGCCAGTCGTTTAACCATTTCATGGGTTGTAAATGAACAATGCGGCCATAGGCACCTTTATCCTGGAAGTGAAGAAACCAATCTTCGCCAGTTTGAGTATCAATCCAAGCTCCCTGATGCGGCCCGTTTATTATCGATTTTCCTTGCGCCATTACTATTTTCCCTGTGTAAGGTCCATAAATGTCTTTTGAGCGCAGCACTAATTGCCAACCGGTAGCTACGCCTCCCGCAGGTGCAAAAATGAAATAGTATCCGTTTCGTTTATAAAATTTAGGGCCCTCAACTGTTGGGTGAGCATCGTGTCCATCGAAAAGCATCACCCCATTGTCGAGCAATTGCGTTCCTTCCGGGTTCATTTTGCTTAATAAAAGAATACTTTTTATTCCTGCCCTGCTACCAGCTAAGGCAAATACTAAATAAGTATTTCCATCATCATCCCAAAGCGGGGAGGGGTCGATCAGCCCTTTGCCCTCTTTTATCAGCAATGGCTCTGACCAGGGACCTTTTGGATCCTTCGATTTTACCATATAAATTCCAAAATCGGGATCGGGGTAATATATGTAAAATTCGTTGTTATGATAACTAATGCAGGGAGCCCAAACGCCGTTTCCATGTTGAGGTTTGTTAAAAACATCGAATGGGGGCTGTTTTGGAAGGGCATGGCCAATAAGTTTCCAATTCACCAGATCTTTTGAATGCAGAATAGGCAAGCCGGGAACACAATTAAACGATGAGGCTGTCATATAATAATCGTCGTCAACACGGATGGCATCCGGATCGGAATAATCAGAGTGCAGAATCGGATTTTTGTATGTCCCATCGCCATTGTCGGCAACCCAGGTTTTCGAAAGCTGGGCCTGCATGTTTATTGCAGCCAACCCTAAAATTGTTAAAGTAAATAGATTTTGTTTTAAACTCATGTTATTTTGTTTTCAGGATTATCAGTTCTTATGTTACTATTAGCATTGAATAACAAATCTACATATGGTTTTGCTATTCGAAATATTTTAAAATGGTTGTCTTAACTATATTTCCACTTTATCGACAAATGGCTACTTTTTACTTTTGGTTGCTCAGGATCCATACCGAAATATCATTTTCAACCGGTAAAACCGGGGTTAAAATATTTTCGGTAGTATATTCAGAAGCTTCGGCCTGGGTAAGAATATGGCTCCAATCAATTCTTTGCTCTGAGTCTGCTCCCGGGCCTGTATTCCCAAATTCTGCAAAGTAGGCTGTTTTGTCGCGTGAGGTATTATCCCAGTTCGACCATCCTTTCGATAAAATTTGATCTCCAAGTTCGCAATTCAGGTATACCACTTTGGCATAATCGCGCCATGGCCTTCCTAAATATACTTTGTTAACCCCTTCTTTTGCAATTAATTTACAGGTGCGAAAAACATAGCCATATGGTTTCCCTTTTGGGGTGCTTGCCGCGGTTATATAGGAGTCTGCTTTACTGCAAATAGTGCATCGGTCGAATAGGGCAGTGGCTGCCCCAAAAATAAAATCGGTAGTGCCCTCTATATAACAATCGGCAAAGTACTGACGACTATTTTGTCCGGCAGTGTATAAAGTATCCTGATTACCTAAAAACTTACAATTTCGGAAAACACACCGGTCTCCTTCAACATGCAATGCAACTGCTTGTCCAACCGGCCCTGCCGTATTTTCGATGGTAAGATTTTCGGCATAAAAATCGTCGGCTTCCACCATTAAGGTATAGGTGTAAAAGGTACTATTTCTCCCCCGGTTGATTTTATTAAAATAGTCGTCAAATGAAATGACGGTTTTATCCATGTTTTCTCCAATTATGGATAAATGGGTATTGCAGGCTGGGATTTTGACTTTTTCGTGATAAACCCCGTTTTTTAAATATATGGTTATTCTGGAGTCGGGGAAAGCTTTGCAGGCATCAATAGCCGATTGGATGGTGGTGAAATCTCCGGAACCATCTTGTGCTACAGTTATTTTTAATTTTTCCTGAGCACTAAGTTGGAAGGCTAGTATAAATAGAAAGATTCCTTTGGTTATTAATTTACAGATAATCATATATTTATAATTTTGAATCGTTCTTGTTAAGAAATCTAATTTTTGGAAATCCATGTCTCTCAAGTTCCCAAATAAATACGCAATAAACATTCTGAAAACAACTACGCAACGCTTTGATATTTAATTATAACAGTTTGATTTTAATATAAGAATTTAGAGCATCGGCCAGAAATAAACAAAAATAAGGAATTTCTTGGCATCAGATATATTTTTGATTTTACCTTTGACTTAATAAAGCTGAGAATTAGAGGATCGTTTGAAGGTTTGGAGATGACTGAAAAAGAATATACTTTTAGACGCTAGACATGTCGTAAAGCCGCAACCACAGAAAAAATAGTTCAAATATAATTGCGAAAGCAGAAAAAAGATCAAAGCAATAACCAAGAACCAAATCAACCTGAAAAGCACATTTTATGGGTAAACATTATCCTCACGGAAATCAACACAGAAGAAAACTAAAGGATTATTTTTTTGAGTTTTTTATGTTATTTCTAGCCGTTACAGCTGGTTTTTTTATGGAAAATATGCGCGAATCGTATATAGATAATCATAAGGAAAACCAGTACATCTCAAGTTTAATAAGAGATGTACAAGAAGATACCGCTGAGATCAGTGAAGTTGTAAAAGCTAGTGAATTTCAGATAAAAGGTATCGACAGCCTGATAATTCTGCTTGAAAATCCGGTTTCGGAGATTAACACAAGTAAATTATATTATTTTGTAAACCGATATTTAAGTACTTTAAAAGGATTCTCTGTAAGAGAAGTTACCATTACTCAACTCAGAAATTCAGCCGGATTGAGGCTTATTGACAATAATTCTGTTTCCGACAGTATTGTTATTTATTATGGAACGTACGATTCGCATGTGGACCAACAAAATTATAATTATAAAATATTTCAGGAAATGACCGGGATGGAAATGGAAATTTTGGATTTTAGTGCGTATCGGATTAAAGGAAGGGAAATGACTATTGATACAAGTCATATTAAAGAATTCTATAATCGCATTTTAATTTTTAATTCCATGTTAAGTAACGAAGCAGATTGGTTAAAAACGTATCAAAAGAAGGGAACGGCTTTGCTAAAACATTTGAAAGAAGAGTACAAGGTTTAATAGAAGTATAGGGCTTTTCACTTCTCTTACCTAAATGTTATATTCACCACCATAATTTCCGATATTCCGGCTGTTTTAACTGGTGGCCCCCACAAGCGCAAGCCACAGGTGACAAAGAAGTGGGTATCTTTTACCGTCCTATATCCCCAGCTTAGATCGTACATGCTGGCAAGTAAGAGATTCAGCGGGAACATTTGTCCGTTATGGGCATGGCCCGAAAACTGAACATCGGTTTTAGTAAGGCTTGTCTCCTGCATTTGGGTAGGCCGATGATACACTAAGATAACCGGCAGATTGGATGTGGCTTTTGCAAGGATTTCTTTTAAAGGCTTGCGTTCGTCTGCATGCTGATCTATTCTACCAGCCAGGTAAAAAGAACCGTCTATTTTAATCACTTCATCGCGAAGCAGGCGGGTGTTTATCATTGAATACAGCCTTCCAGGATTGTCCGAACCGTAAAACTCATGGTTTCCCAGAATACCATACAAGCCATAGCGGGTTTTTATGCTTCTTAGTGCTTCTGTGATTAAAGGATGCACAATTTTATCGGCACGACCTTCTACAATATCGCCTCCATAGAGCAGAATATCAGGTTTCAGGGCTTTTATTTTATTCACATACTGTTTTACGAACCCTAGCTTTGTGTTTCTGTCGATATGGAAGTCGGCTACAAAAGCTATCCGCAGGTGGTTAAGTTTTGAATCCCTTCGCGGTATCTCAACCCGGTATTCCGTAGTTCGAATAGTATTCAGGTTGATGCTGCCACCTATAACAATCAGAACCGAGAAAACAATCATTGTGGAAAGGGCATATGCCTTGTAGCTGAACTTCTTTCTGGTTTCAACCGAAACCCTTTTAATTGCCAGGTTGAGTAAGAGAAACAGATCGTAAAGCAACAAAGCAAGGAAGAGATATAAAAAGAATGGCACCAGATATCCCGAAGCTATATTCAATAAATCGCGCAGTCCGGCCATATCATTACGCGAAAACCTGGCTAAGGGAGAAATAGCAGCAACAATGAGGTAAACAAGAGAGTACCACGCCTTGTAGCCTTTACCGATAAACAGGTGACGTATCCGGAAGAAGATGTAAATGTTGGGAATAAAATATCCCAGTGTTATATACAGCTGAAACATCGGCTTACAGTTTAAAGGCTACAAGATATGGATTTTGAGCCGAAGGCCGTTTTATTATTTTATAGTCGGTTTAAAAATGGGACAAAATTATTTTTTAACACAGAGAAATCTGTTTTGATCTTAAAAAGAAATCTGTTCCTTGAAAATTAATGCTATTAGTTAAATTATGGTATTGAGAAGGCACGGAGGGCACAGAGTTTTAGAAATCGCCAGCGATTTCCCCCTCCGTGATCTCTGTGTCTTCTCAAAAAACAACATTGATTAGTCGCGCTCTGTTATATACCTTCTTTACTCTTTCTTAATATTCATAATTAATTCTCTGTGTTAAATTTAAACACGTTCTTAGATGTGCAGCATGATGCTATATATAGTAAAGTAGTTTCCTTTACTCATACCTCAAGCTCTTTATAGGGTTTCTGGTAGCTGCCCTGAACGACTGCCAGCTTACCGTGAAAAGGGCAATTGCCAGCGCTAATAATCCAGCCAGTGCGAACACCCACCAGCTTAGCTCCGTTTTATAGGCAAAATTCTCCAACCACTTATGCATGGCAAACCAGGCAATAGGGCAGGCAATCACGAAGGAGATAGCAATCCACCTGATAAAATCTTTGTTGAGCATGCTCACTATTTGTATAATATGAGCTCCATTTACCTTTCGGATGCCAATTTCCTTCGTACGTTTCTGAACTGCAAATACCGCCAATCCTCCCAGCCCCATTACACACAACAATACCGACATTAATGTGAAGGAATTCATCAAAAAGGCCATATGGTTGTCTTTACGATAGTTTTCCTCGAATTTTTCTTCCAGAAAGAAATAACTGAAAAGTTCATCCGGGCAAAGCTCCTTCCATTTGGTTTCCAATTGGGTACGAACTTTGGAATAATTTTCGGTTTTAAATTTGATCAGCAACCGAATAGAATTGGTCATCCACGCGTGATTAACCATAAAAAGTAGTGGATAGGTTGCGCTGTGCAGATCGGTAAAATGGATGTCCTGCACTACCCCAATGATTGTTCTTTTCCTGCCGTCCCATAAACCATCCAGAGACTCACCAATTACCTTGTCTGTCCCCAATTGTTTTAAACAACTCTCGGAAACAATCACTGCCAATGAATCGGAAGCTAAGGCTTTGTTAAAATTTCTCCCCTGCACAATCTTGGCGTCCAGAAAGGTAAGGTAATCATAATCTACATTGATAAAGCCAATGCTTGTTTGGGCATCCGGGTGAGTGGTTAAAACAGGAGATCCGTAGTTGTTGAAACCATCCGTAGGAACATTACTTCCGGCAGTAATACTTTCCACTTCGGGGATCCTGGAACAAAAATCTTTCATGATGTTATACCGGTCGTTCTGCTTGCCATCCCAGGTACTTTCAATAACCATGATTTGGGACTTGCTAAAACCGGTATTATAATTCCGTACAAAATTCATTTGTTTCTGGACAAACAAAGCGCAAATAATAAGGATTACAGAGATGGTGAACTGCGCAGCTACCAGCGATCGGGATAACCCCTGGTGAAAAAGCCTGAACTTTTTCTTTTTTTCACTCCAAAAGTTTGTTTTCCCTTTGAGAATAGAGATAATTTCGATGTTCGACATTACAAAGGCTGGATATACTCCCGCACTTAAAATAATGAAAGCTATTACGGCGGCGATAAAATAGAAAAGGGCAGGAAAAGCATTTATGAGGGACAGGTTTTTATCGGTAAAATTATTGAACCACGGTAAAATAAGGTGAACAGCTAAAAGGCTTGCAACTAAAGCAATTGTGGTGAGCAGCGAAGATTCGATCAAAAATTGATGGTAAAGTGCCGACCTGAAGGCACCGCTTGTTTTTCTGATTCCAACCTCCACACCCCGCTCATTTGCCTGGGCAATGGTTAAGTTCAGATAATTGAAGCATGCAATAATTAAAATGAGGATACCTATCACTGAAAATCCTATTACTAACAGATAATTACCATAACGGAGCGAGGAATTACTATAAAGAAACCCGGAGTACAAGTAAATTTCCTTGAGAGGCTGAAGTTTGAAAGTTGTTTTATTGGGGATTTTGGTTTGTACATTTTCGGAATATTTAAACCACAAAGCAGTTATTTTTTTACTTACCTCATCTGGGTTTGCATGAGGCAGTAATCGCACAAAAATGGAAGAACTAAAATTTCCCCAATGGTCTTCTCCAGAGGATGTGGAGTCGCGGGTGAGTTTGGAAGTCAAAAAATCGGCTGAGATGTGCGTATTTGCTGGCACATCTTCAAATATTCCGGTGATAGTCAGATCAATATCTTTTTGAAACCGAATCTTTTCTCCAATGGGATTTTTATTGGCGAATAATCTTTTAGCCGCTGATTTGGAAATTACCACGGTCATAGCCCTGTCGAGCACATAATGCGGGTTGCCGCTAATTAATTTCCAGCCGGTAATATCAAAAACCGTGGAATCTGTAAAGGCAAAGTGTTCGTCCGAAAGGTTGTTTTCCATATTAATGGTAAGGTCTCTCATGCATAAAACAGTTGCCTTTTCAACTTCCGGAATTTCTTCTGCAATGCGGTCGTATAGCCTGTTAGGTTGATTGGCCATCCAGTTTTCGCCGCTGCCGAAATTGTTGCCATAAACCCGATACAGCCTTTCCTTAAAGGGGAACTTTTTGTCGAACTGTAACTCATCAAAAACAAACATAAATATGAGGACGCAGCAGGAGATTCCAATGGTTAGTCCAACCACATTGATGAGAGAAATATATTTGTTATGTTGGATCCGGTTGATAGCATTTCGCAGATAATAATGTGTCATGGATGTAATGTATTGGTCATTTTATGTATTTTGTTCTCTTTATTCAATTAGGTAAATCAAAGGATAGACTACTCATACCGCAAGCTCTCCACCGGGTTCCTCGTTGCCGCCCTATATGATTGCCAGCTAACCGTAACCACTGCAATTACCATAGCAATAACCCCAGCCAGCGCAAATATCCACCAACTTAATTCGGTTTTATATGCAAAATTCTGTAGCCACTTATGCATGGCATACCAAGCCAATGGGCAGGCAAGGATGAAGGCAATGGTGACCCATTTCACAAAATCTTTGTTGAGCATGGCCATTATTTCGGCAGTACGGGCTCCGTTTACCTTTCGGATACCGATTTCTTTCACCCTGTTTAAACAAATCAGGAAAATATGACCAAGGATCCCCATACATGTTAAAACGATAGCTATGAGACAAAAGAATGTTACCGATCTTGCAAGTCTTTCTTCCTTTTCGTACATCGACTGAAACTGATCGTCGTAAAACGAGAAAATAAAAGGTTCGTTGGGTGAAAGTTTTTTCCAGATCTGTTGAATCTGATCCAGCTGCTGACCTTTATTTCCTGCTTCCAGGCTGACCGATAATATATTGCCGTCGGGTGTTTTTGTATAAATAAGGGCCAATGGCTCGATGAGATAATGCAACGATTCGAACTTAAAGTTTTTCACAACACCCACAACACCATAACCTCCTTCATCGCCAATATCTAATTTTTTCCCCTGTATGTCGTCCCATTGATACTGTTTAATGGCTTCTTCATTCATCAGGCACGCCCTATCGATATCTCCGGTGAGGAAATCACGTCCGCGGATCAAGTCGATACCCATGGTTTTTATGTAATTGTTACCAACTTTTATACAGTTAATATCGAACCGGGCTTCACCCTCTCCGACACCAAATTTCCAGTTGATCATACCAGGGCAACCGCTGCTGATAGATGTACTTTTAACGAATGGTAGTTTCTCCGTTTCCTGTTTCAGGGTTTCGGAATTTGCAAATTGATAAGGAATATCGATACGTACCAGTCTTTCTTTATCGAAACCTAAATCGGTATGTTTCACAAAATGGAGCTGCTTGAAAATAATCATCACAACCGTTATAAGAGCTATAGACACTGTAAGTTGAAAGATTAACATGGCTTTCCGGGCAAATTGTTTCTGGTTTTTGTTTCCCCGGAAACCCGAAAGAAATCCGGTAATGTTAAACCGGGAAAGAACATAAATAGGGGCAAGACTATTGATAAGAATTACTGCAGCGACAACGCATAATAACAAAGGTCCTACAAAAATCAGGTCGTTGACACCAAAGTATATCTCCTTTCCGAACATGATTTTTGAGTAAGGAAAGGCGATAGCAGAAATAATAATTGCAAGAATTAACGAAAGCAGAACACCTATTGAAACCTCCATTAAAGAATATTGAACCAGATTTTCCCATTTAGCACCGTTAATTTTGTTAATCCCAATTTCTTTCATTTTAGCAAATTGCATTGAAATGGAATAGTTTAAATAGTTAATGGAGGATAAGAATAGGATAAGCAGCGCGATAATGATGAAAACCTTTAGCATTGCCAGGTTGCCCTTAGCATGCCTACTTTTTAAAGGAAGAGTTGAAAGGTAAATGTTAGCAATATTTTGAATACCAACACTATCAATGTCGAGCGATTGTGAGCCAATGATGCTGTTTAAGTTGCTAAGAAACCCCTTAGGGTTGGCAGCTTTTTTAAATTGTACAAATATATTTGTCGGATTATAATATAGACCACCCGAATGTGTGCTATTCATCCTGTAAGCTTCGTTTTCGCTGTTCAGAATGATATCGGCCCGAAATGTTGAATTCGCGGGCAAATCGTTAACGATTGCTGTAACCGTGCCTGTGAATAGATTATTAATGTTAACAAGTTGTCCTAATGGATTTTCGTTCCCAAATAAATTTTGTGCTACCGATTTAGAAAGAACAACAGCGTCTTTCCTATCGAAAGGTTTATCCGACAGTTTTTCAGTAACATCTACAGAAAAAATTGAAAAGAAATTATTTGTTGTGGTTAACAAATGCCCAACCTGCGTATCGGTATGATTTTGTTCGTTTTTAACTATAAAACCTATGTCCGAATGATAACCCAACGGACAAGCATCTTCAACTTCAGCGTAGTTTTTTGCTAAATAAGAGGAGAGATCGTAATGAATATTGGCTCTTACCTTTTTGGCATCGTAAAGCCTGAAAATTTGTTTATAGTTTACAAAACCTTTGTTGACGTTTTTTTCGGAATAGTAGAATAAACTTATAATGATAAATGTCGCAAAGCCAATGGCAAAGCCTCCCATTACAAGTATGGAGTATATTCTATTCTTCAAAAGATTTCTAAATGTGAGTATTAGATTAAAACGTATCACTTTCGTTCATTTAAAGGTTGTTTAAAATCTCTTTTTCCAGCAAATTTGAACCAGATACTTGGTACCTTTTTCCTACTCATACCGCAAGCTCTCCACCGGGTTCCTTGTAGCTGCCCGGAACGACTGCCAGCTAACCGTAACCAGTGCAATTCCCAAGGCAATAACCCCAGCCAGCGCAAATATCCACCAACTCAATTCGGTTTTATAAGCAAAGTTTTGCAGCCATTTGTGCATGGCATACCAAGCCAAAGGGCAGGCAATGAGGAAGGCAATGGCAACCCATTTAATAAAATCTTTATTAAGCATGGCCATTATTTCGGCAGTGCGCGCTCCGTTTACTTTACGGATGCCAATTTCTTTGGTACGTTTTTGACATACAAATAGCGACATGGCCAGTATTCCAAGGCAACAAATAAAAATTGCACATGTTGAAAACAGCGTAAAGGTTTTTCTGAACTGGATTTCCGATTGATACATTTTCTCAATTGCCTGATCCATAAAAGTTATTTCTACAGGAAAACCGGCAGATAGCCTGGATGCTGCTTCTTTTATTTCCTTAATTGTTGCTCGCAGTGAATTGAAATCTTTACTATTGAAGCTTACAAGGCAATACGAGACCCAGGGATTATTCCGGATCACCAATGAGCCAATGGGCTGGTCAAACGATTTGTAATGAAAATCTTTAATAACACCGATTATCTCTGCTGGTTTGGCTTCATTCATTACTCCAATCAGAAGCTTCATACCAATAGCATTGTCAAGTTTATTTTCCCTCACAAAAGTTTCATTCACGATCAGTTTATCTTTGTCAGTTGTAAAATCATCTTTATATAACCGTCCTTGCTTTAACTTCAATCCAGTAATAGCAAAAAAGGTTTCATCGGCATTGAAGGTATCGAAACAGAATGTTTTTTCTCCATCTGTTCCGCTTTCGATGGTAGTCCAACGCGATAATGTTTTATTCGGGAAATATTGAGTAAACGATATTTTAGAAACACCTGGTTTTTCAAGGATTTTTTGTTTCAGTACCTCTTTTTTCTCGCTTAAAGGTTTTGTAAGTTTTATGCCTACAACGTTTTCCTGGTTAAAACCCAGTTTGCTGCTGCCAAACTTTACCTGTTTCTGAACAAGAATAGTAAATGCTATCAGTACGATAGCAATGCTAAACTGAAAGGTTACCAGTGTCCCTCTCACTAGTGAACTGGAAGATGCCTGAGAAAAGTTAGCTTTGAGGTTATCCGTCACTTTTGAGGATGAAATATGCCAGATTTGCAGAATACTGAAGATAATTCCAATGAATAGCGTTACCGTCACGGATATTATAAGAAAAGAAGGACTGATAAGTATTGTAGAATTAAATTGAATCCCTGTGTATTGCGATATTACGATCGAAAGGCTCCATACTAATAAGAACGAGAGCAGGAAGGATATAAAGAAAAATAATAGTGTTTCCAGGAGCATACTCTTAATTATGTCTCCCTTTTTTGCCCCAATAACTTTTAAAACTCCTGTTTGCCTTATTTTTTCTATCCATTGCGACGATGAAATATTTATGAAATTAACCAGAGCAATGATGAGTACAAGAACTGCCACCATCAATAAAGTCATTACTTTAGGCTTGTCTCCATTTTTTAAAAAGGTTTGTTCAAACTGGGAAAAATTTGATAGGTAAATTTTTGCCAACGGGTTTAGTTTAACCTTTAAATAACCATTGTGAGAATTTTTAGGAATAAGGGATAGGATTTTTTTTGCGGTATATTCAGGATTTGCACCTTTTTTTAACAACATAAACATTTGAAAATTGGCCCATTCCCACTTGGTAAATTCTCCTTCGTTTGACTGGACAATTTTACGGGTTGCCATGGAAGTAACAGCATTGAACGACAGGCAAGAATTCCCTTCCGATTCGCCTATAACTGCCGAAACAATCAATTCTTTATTGTTATTCAGCTTCACGGTTTTCCCCACGGCCGGGTTATTTCCAAATAGCTTTTCGGCCAGTGATTTTGTTATAACTACGTTTAAGGGTTCATTTAAAGCGGTTTCAAGATTACCCTCCTTCGCTTTGTAAGTGAAAAGTTTGAAAAATTCGGCATCAGCAAATAAGATATCTGAAATAACCGGATCGTTGTTCCCAACCTGAAATACGGGAGCTTCCCACGAACCTGCTAATCTTACGGTTGATTCCACTTCCGGCACGTTTAAGTCGATTTGCTCTTTTAATATGCCAGGCATATACATGTTTTCGCCCAATTCTGCATATAAGTAAACACTGTCAATATTTTTGTGGTGCCTGTCGGTGGTTAATTCTCCATAGCAATAAAGAGATAAGATTATTACCAGCGCCAAACTAACTGACAATCCTCCGAGATTAATGGAGTTAATTAGAGGCTTACGTGTAAAACTTCTGATCATGGATTTAAAAACATTCTTCATTGATAATTCTTGGTATCTGTTATATTTTCAGCTTCTTCGGCGGTTTTACCCTCTAAAATCCAAGCATGGTGACAGAATGGCCCTAAAAGGATTTTGTTGCTCCAATTAGAGAGGGTTGGGTATATTCATACTTGTCTTTTTCATTCAAAATCTAAAACTTTGCGAACAACCACAATCGAAGCCCTTCCAAGTCCCCCTCCCGATAGCTATCGAGGAAGGGGATTTAGGGGGTCATATTACTCATACCTCAAACTCTCCACCGGGTTCCTTGTCGCAGCCCTCCAGCTTTGCCAGCTGAGGGTTATAATTGCAACTGCAATAGCTATTGTCCCTGCCAATACAAACACCCACCAGCTCATTTGCACCTTATAAGGGAAATTACTTAACCACTTATCAACAATGTAATAACCTATGGGCATTGCTATGATCAAAGCCCCTAATAACCATACAATAAACGCCTTATAGATTGTAAGCAGTATTTCGAACGAGCGAGCTCCATTAACCTTGCGTACTCCAATTTCTTTAATGCGCTGGTTTATCAGTAAAATGGTAAGTCCGAATAGTCCCAGCGACGAAATAATAATGGCAATCATCGATGCATAGGCTATAATTCTGCTCCAGCGCTCTTCTTCCTCATACCGCTGGTTTAGTTTTTCGTCCCAGAAATCGTATGTAAAAGTTTTTCCCGGTGCAAGTTTTTCGTAGCTTTTCTTAAGATGATCTACAACTCCTTTCAGATTCGGGGGATTGAAGCGAACGAGCAGGTTGTTGTAACTATTTCCAAAATTTTTCCGGCAGCTTAACATGGCAGGGTAAATTTTGTCTTTCATATCGCGGAAGTGATAATTTTCTACTACTCCAATAATGGTAAAACTAATCCCATTTAGCTGATATACTTTCCCAATGGGATCGTCTTCTATTTCGAAGAGCTCGGTAAATTTCCTGTTTACAATCATGCTTCGGTCACCTGTTGTTTCGTTTTGAGCCGTAAAATCCTTACCATGCATAAGTTTAAGCCCAAGAGTCGAAACATAGTCATGATCTACCACAAACCGATAAACATCAATTTGTTCCCCATTTCCTTTATCCACAAAAGAGTCGGACGATCCATTCATAAAGTTCCTGTCGGCCATGGTAAGTTTAACAACACCGGGGTTTTCACTAACCATGGTCTTAAAGGTTTCCTTCTGACTGTCTTCAAGCCTGTCTATCCTCACATCAATCATATTATTGGTGATAAGTCCCAGGTTCTGGTTTTTAAGAAAATTCGACTGACGGATAATGAAAAGCGTTACTATAATCAGGATAATGGAAAGACTGTATTGAAACGATACAAAAACCTGAGAAATTCTATTCTTGTTTCCGATATTAATTTTTTTACCTGCCATCTGGTTGGGGCTCACCTTGGAGAAAATCAGCACCGGAACAATGCTTGTAAACACAATAATTAACAATACCAGGGCTGTACTAAAAATTAATGCTTTTCGGATGTCGATTAAAGGTATATAGATTTGGTTTTGAGCTAACTTTTCGAATATGGGAATGAAAGAATAGCACAACAATCCACCTGCAATTAAGGACGAAAGGGTCATGATAAAACTTTCGGACATGAAAAGCGCAAAAATATTGGTCGACGTAGCACCCATAGATTTGCGGATACCAACTTCCCCGATTTTCTTCAGGTATTGCCCTAACGTTAGAATGATATAGTTACTGCAGGCAATTAGCAGAATGAGGCCTCCAATGGTCATAAGTACTATAAAGCTTTTCTTATCGACCGACTTTTGGAAGCAATTGTTTACCTCGCCGGCCAGATAGATATCTTTCAGCGGCAAAACAAACGGTACAAAGGCATCGGCAGTTTTGAGCATCTGATTGTTACTCTGCATTTCTTCCACTCTGCCTTTGTAATACTGGCTTATAAACTTGTTTACATTTTGCTCCGCATCCTTGTGATTTGCATTGGGCTTTACCTGGTAAAATACGGAGGTATATCCAAAACTATTATCGCAGCCACCAAAGTTCCGTCCGGTTTTGCCCGAAACAACAACATCAAAGTCGATGCTTGAGTTATGGGGAATGGTTTCGATGATCCCTATAATTTTAAACGCTGTATTAGGGTAATTTAAAGGAAACTCCAAGACTTTGCCAATCAGTTCATCGTAGCTTTTCTTCCAGGTCATTAACTTATCTGCCAATTTTCGGGTTATAACTACCTCATAGGGGTTATGGAAAATCTTCGATGGTTTTCCGGTTATAAATTTGAAGCTGAACATATCGAAAAATTCCTCGCTTGCCAAACCTGTTTGTACGTCGAAATAATTGTTCTCGAAACTTATTACCTGTTCAAATGAAAACCGGTATTCGGCACTTTTTTCTATCTGGGGTACTTCTTTCTTCAGCAAATCGGCCACCTCGGGGTTTACCCGAACATCCTTAAAATCGCCGAAAACATACCTGCCACTATAGTTGAGCCGGTAAATCCTGTCGGCATTTTTATGATAACTATCGTAGTTAAATTCTTGAATAACATAGAAATATATTATCAGACTACAGGCAATGGCTACGGATAATCCAAAAACCGTAATCAACGAATTTACAGGGTTGTTCTTAATGTTCCGGAGGGCATATATTAAGTTAATTTTCATTCCAGGTAAGATTTAAGTACACGTTTATTGTTTTTTGAATGTTACAGTTTTCCCCTTCAGCTTGTAATTGCTGACTGTAGTTTTGCACATACCATTGTTATCGTGACTGGTTACTGCAATACCCACATATACATTTTCTGCAAAAGGCAGAATAACACCTTCCATTTTTTTCCAGGTTATACCATCGGGCGAAACGGCCGCTTTGATTGAATCGCCTTCACGGCTCAGTTTAATCCAGTATGGAGCTTTCAAGTCGCTTATTCTTTCACCATTTTGGGAATATTCGCGATAGGAGGATCGTGCCTGGGTAGTTATACCATTCTTTGTGGTTAAGCCTATAAAAGCGTTCTTTGAGCCGGCATCCAGATTTTCGCGGAACATTAAACCTGATTTAGTCCATTCATGCGTTCCTTCCAGATTTTCGACTTTTGCTGAAATTTCGAAATCGCCGTTAATCATCTGATAAGTAAAATAAAAGCCATCAGCATTACTCCAGATGTCGGTGCCTGAAGCTTGTATTGTCATGCTGTTGTTATTGCAAAGAACCATACCGGGCTTTGATACGTCTCCAATATCCATAGAAAGCCAGGGGTAGCAAGGGTCGGACTTTTTCCGGATATTGATTTTAACAGGAGTCTTCTTTGAGAAATTCTTACCATCGCTAGCTATGTAATAAAAGCTATCGACAATTGCTGCTGAATTTGGTGCAGTATAATATAGTTTGTTTTCCGAAACACTCACTTCCCCATACAAAGGTTGAGTTGTTTCAGCGATAGTTAAGGAGTCTTTTTCTATATCCTCATCGTTATCCAGAACATAAATTACCGTGGAGCCTCCACCAAAAACAACGCTATTATCCTGGTTGGTTAGAGGGGCCTGGTTTTTAATTACCTGAAATACGATGTATGCAGGTTTCGATTCTTTTTTCCCGTCGGTAATGGTGTAGCTTAAACTGTCCTTTCCGGTAAAATCTTTATGAGGGGTATAAAGAATAATATTTCGATTTTGGACTATCGTTCCGTGTTGAGGCTTCGAAACGTTTGATAACCTGATCGTGTCCTTTACATCTTTATCGAGGTCGTTTGCCAAAGGAGACACCTTGCCGACGCGACCTTCAATAACATTTATCTGGTCCGGAGTTGCCTCAGGTTTGTGATTTCGACTTTGTATAAAGCCAAATATTACAAGTTGAATCCCTATAAAAGCTATGAAAACTTTCATCAGATGTTTTCTAAAAAATTCCCTTACCTCCATGTGATAAAGATTAATTATGAAATTTTCTTTTTTGATGTTTTACTCATTTTCGATGAGTTCCTGATCTGCCGCTTCGAGTGTTCGTTTCATTTCTTCGGTGATAATCTTTCCGTCGAACAGGTTTACAATACGGTGGGCAAAGCCTGCATCGCGCTCCGAGTGGGTTACCATAATAATGGTAGTGCCTTCTTTGTTCAGTTCCGAAAGGAGTTTCATCACTTCCAAACCGTTTTTCGAATCGAGGTTACCGGTAGGCTCATCGGCGAGGATCAGTTTTGGGTTGGCTACCACAGCGCGGGCAATGGCAACACGCTGTTGCTGTCCGCCGGAGAGTTGCTGGGGAAAGTGTTTTTTGCGGTGTCCAATTTTCATACGGTCCAGGATAGTTTCGACCATTTGTTTTCGCTCCGAGGCTTTTAACCGCAGGTAGATTAGGGGAAGCTCCACATTTTCGTAAACGTTTAATTCGTCAATCAGGTTAAAACTCTGAAAAACAAAGCCGATATTGCCCTTTCGCATATCCGTGCGATTTCGTTCCCTGAAATTGGAAACATCGATACTGTCGAAAAAATACTTTCCGCCCGATGGGTTATCCAACAACCCAATAATGTTAAGTAACGTAGATTTACCACAGCCCGAAGGCCCCATAATACCTACAAATTCCCCTTTTTTGACTTCAAAGCTTATTTTATTCAAAGCGGTTGTTTCCACCTCATCGGTACGAAAAATCTTGTTTAATTCTTCAGTCTTTATCATATAATTGAATTTTGGATTATAATTAGTTTCCATTTGTTTTTATCTTATTTTGTTCTAAAGAGGCTCTTCCGGGTATAAAATAATTGACATCGGGTCAGCCTTCAACAATCCATTAATCGGGAGGAAGCCAAACCTTGTGCCAAATTAATAAAGTATTATTTTATAGCATGTTGTAAAGTTAAAGATTTTGCAAACCGTCTAAAAATAATACGGTGAAATGTAAAAAAATTAGACACTCCTATGAAGAGAGATTAAAGTTGTCTAAATTTGATTTTCAATGTTCAACAGAATGCAAAGCGGCAAAATCCTCATTGTAGACGACAACAAAAGTGCTTTAAGTGCACTCAATATGCTATTGCAGCCCGAATACGAAACGGTAATCACCATTGCCAGCCCAAACCAGATAATGTCGGAACTTGGCAAACACGATTTCGATCTGGTATTGCTCGATATGAATTTTTCGGCAGGGATAAATTCTGGAAATGAAGGGTTGTTTTGGCTGTCAGAGATTAAGAAATCAGCTCCTTCGACCGAAGTAGTGATGATTACTGCCTATGGCGATGTAGAACTGGCAGTAAAAGCGTTAAAGCAAGGGGCAACCGATTTTATTCTCAAACCTTGGGAAAATGCCAAGCTTATAGCCACGCTAAAATCTGCTTTTCTCTTAAGGCAATCAAAGGTGGAGGTAGCAGCTTTAAAACAACGGGAACAAACCATAAAAACGGAACTCAACAAAGAGCAGCGGTTAATAGTTGGCACATCGCCTCTCATTTTGCGAATGATGCAAACAATTTCGAAAGTTGCTAAAACCGATGCCAATATTTTGATAACTGGCGAAAATGGAACCGGCAAGGAATTGGTGGCACGGGAAATTCATCGCAAATCGGAGCGGCATAACGAGTTACTTGTCACTGTCGATATGGGAGCCATTCCCGAAACCTTGTTCGAAAGCGAATTGTTTGGCCACAAAAAAGGAGCATTTACCGATGCGCGCGAAAACCGTACCGGCAAGTTTCAGGTTGCACACAAAGGCTCGCTCTTCCTGGACGAAATTGGGAATCTACCTTTGTCGCTTCAGGCAAAACTTCTGGCCGCCCTTCAGAACAGGACAATTATGCCTATTGGTTCCAACGAACAAGTTTCAATTGATATCCGGTTAATTAGCGCCACAAATTGCGATTTGGATCAATTGGTTTCACAGCAACATTTCCGGGAGGATTTACTTTACCGTATCAATACCATTCGGATCGAAGTTCCCCCCTTACGGGAACGAGGCGAAGATATTGAGCTCCTGGCTAGTTATTTTCTTAAAAGCTTCGAAAAGAAATACCGAAAAAATTCCCTTAAAATCAGTCAGCAGGCCATTAATAAAATGATGAAATATTCCTGGCCGGGAAATGTAAGGGAGTTGCAACATACCATTGAAAAAGCAGTGATCCTTTCGGATTCACCCACCTTAAAACCGGAGGATTTTGTGCTCAAGCCTTCTGTAAAAACATCGGAGGTGAATCTGCTTTCGATGGAGGAAATGGAGAAACAATTAATCGAAGGTTCCCTTGAAAAGCATAATGGAAACTTCACTGCCGTTGCTAATCAATTGGGAATTACCCGGCAGACATTGTACAATAAAATCAAGCGCTATGAATTATAAATCGTTTAACATAGCAATTTTGGTTCGTTTGTTTATTGGGTTGTCTTTTGCTGCCGGTTTGGGAATATCCGTTTATTTGAAAGATTGGATTGCTATTCCGCTATTTTCACTAGCAATTTTAATTTCGGGGTGGAACATTGTATATTTTCTCAATGCAGTAAACCGTAAGATGGCACTGTTCTTCGATTCGGTGAGCAACGACGATACCACCCTTCATTATTCCGAAAATAGCAGGAACAAATCGGTTAGGGACCTCCATCGCAGTTTGAATAAGTTAAACAACCGCATTTCGGAGATCAAGATACGGAATGAGCACAACGAACGGTTTTATCGAGAGATGCTGAAATACTCTGCAACCGGGCTAATGGCTGTGGACAACGATGGCTATATTGAACAAATCAATAATTCTGCCCTGGCGCTGTTTGGGATGCCGCATATTTCGCACATCAACCTGTTAAAGCAAAAGAACAGTGAATTGTATAATCAATTGATGCTGGTTAAACCAGGGCAAACGTTAACAATTAAATTGCTGTGCGGAACCGATCTTCGCCTGTTACTGCTGAAGGTTTCGTATTTGAACTTTGGAGATAAGAAATACCGGTTGTATTCCCTGCATGATATTAAAACGGAATTGGAAGAAAAAGAATTAGATTCCTGGCAGAAACTAATCCGCGTGATGACACACGAAATAATGAATTCCATAGCGCCTATAACCTCCTTAAGCAATATACTAAACGGCATTTACCTGAAAGACGGAAAGCCCTTGCCGGTAAGTGAAATTACCGAAAAAAATATTTTAAATACCATTCACGGCCTGGATGTTATTGAACAAACCGGGAAAGGGTTAATGCACTTTGTGGAAGACTACCGTCGGCTTACCAAAGTCCCAAAACCCGTATTCAAAGCCATAAACATTGAAAATTGGCTCAATTCGGTTGAACTATTAATGAAAAACAAATTCGAAGAGGAAAAGATTGAGTTCAAAATTGTGCACAAAGAATATCATAAGGAACTGATTGGCGACGAAAAACTACTGACACAGGTGCTGATTAATCTGTTAAATAACGCTATTGATGCCCTGCATGAAAATAGTAAGCGAAAAATAGTATTACATGTAAATGAAGGATCCACAGGCAAATTGAAATTAAGCATTACCGATTATGGGTTAGGCATAGCACCGGAAGAGATAGAAAAAATATTTATCCCCTTTTATACTACCAAGGAAAATGGATCGGGTATTGGACTTAGTTTATCGCGTCAGATAATGCGTTTGCACAAGGGGAGCATTTCGGCTTTTTCTCAACCCGGAGAACAAACTACGATGGTGTTGAGTTTTTAAAATGAAAAACCCGGACTAAAAATCCCAAACACAGTGAATGTCTCCGACTTTGCTGTTTTATTTTGCAGTCTCCTAACTTCTCCATTCGCCTCCCCCCAAAATAATAGTATTAATGCAAAATACTGCCCTTGCCATGTTGAAAAAGCGGTATCTATGTGAGCGGTCTGGAGGCCGCTATTTAAAACGACGAAGTCAGAGACGTTCGCCGAGCGATTCCGATTAGTCTTCGCTTACCTGGGGCTGGCATTATTCAAGATATCAATTTTTACTTATCAAATCTATCAAGTAGTGCCATAATATAATACTATCTTTTTGTGATGTTCTTTGGTGTATAGAACTTAATTTTTCAATGAAAGGGAATGACTCTATTTCAGACAGCAATTCTTTTTTGTCAGTCCAATCAATAGTTGAATCAGAATTATTTTTTGACAGCTCAGTAATCCAATTATTAATTTGTTCAATCCATTCAACAGACGTTTTGTGTTGAATATATCCAAACATTCCACATACTTTTAAGTGAGATGAATGATGTCCTCTTTTGAAACGTTCTATTCCACCTCGAATCCCGCATACATATTCTTTATTATTAGATGATTCTGACAGTCTTTTTGCCTCAAATTCTATTATTGGGATAGGCTTTTGCGCTCTTGACATAACAAAAACACCAATATCAGTTTCTTTATCTGATTCTGGTTGGGTAGGATTTTTACTAAATCTAAAAGGGAGAAAACTTTCAGATTCATTTTTACATAATTCGAAATGATGTACCAAATTATCACTGATCCGATTCTCTTTTTCAGAGTCTTTAATTGATTGGTAGTAAACGGGAAAACCTGAAATGTTTTTATCAACAAAATACAGTATCAAATCTACCTCTAAATTCGGGTCCACGCTCAAATCATTTGGTCTTGGGGTTTGATATGATGGAAAAGAATCTCTAAGCATCTTAATAACGGGATTTAATATAGTCAGCAAAAGTTTCATCTGCATCCCTTAATGCTATAGATGGCAACCAATAACGCAGTTGTTTTGGCTTGGCTAATATTATAGAGTCTTTCCCATAAGCTTTTATTATCCTTTGGATATGTACTTTTTGCTGATTATCATTTCTTGTTGGAATTGCTTCTTCAATATATCGTTCTAAATCACTAATTTCTTCCTGTTTTGGAGTTAAAGTTTCATTTGTATATTCAAAATGTAAAGCATAATACTTTCCTGCATCGATAATTTTAAATAATTGGAAGGATTTTTCTTTTTTGTAAATACTGTTTAGAGTTTTGCAAAAGATTGTTGAATATTCTATAACTTCTATATCTGAGCATGACTTTGTAATACTGGTATTACTAATCTGAACATCTAAAACGTCATTAATTAATATGTCTTCAGATGTGCTAATATTCACATCATGCTGATTTAAAGAAAAAGGTAAATCCATAAAATCTTCAGTCATTGGGACTGTATGACGATTAACTTTTATTTGACTACTTGTTGCCAATATATAAAAACGCAACAGTTTTCCATTTTTTGTCAAAAAATCATATAGATATTTTAATTCAGCTTTTTGACTTTCAGGAGCATGTATTCCAATAATTTTATTTCTAAAAACTAAATATTCATCAGATAAATGAGCTATTAACCCTACTTTGCCAATATTAGCACGAATCAGTAAATGTGGCGGTGTATATATCAGTTTATTTGTTGGTCTGTGAAATTTTTCAACATCGCAAACATTAATTTGGTCTCTGTCTATTCCAGATTCGGAAAGAGCCTTAGATGGTATATATTTTTCTCCTGATATATAAGCACACGGTTTTCCATTTTTGTTTTCAATAAACCCTTCTCCTTTTATCCATCCAAACCCTTCTTTTGATTTTATATATTGCTCTATTGTTTCAAGTTTCGATAACCTTTCTAGAAAACTATTTATTCTACCTCCTCCGAGTAGATTTGCTTTCCAAACATAAGGATTTTTCAATACATCCTCTTTTGTTACGAAATGAAAATCATAATAATCGAACTCTAAAAACAGTCTATTTTGATTTGAAAATGTCTTGTTTGCAACTAAATGTAAAACAGCTTCACTATCCGGCAAGGCATTTTGCATAAAGACAGCGGCAGTGGCAACCGTCTTAGATCCCCATAATTTATTAGAAAGGTTTGTCAGGTCAATTACTTGCAAAAGATTGTATCTTTCAAATAATTCATTTCTTAATTCTGTATTTTTCTTGTACAAAAGTGGAACAGACGGCTGTATTAAACATAAAACAGCGTCTTTTTTTAGTAATTTCAATGATTGAACAAGAAAATGTAAGGCTGGGTTTTCATCAGGAATATTTATTTCACTTTTATATCCAATACTCTGTTTTAGTTCTTCGAAATACTTTGTTCTATTGGGTTCTTTCCCGTTTACAGGAGGTAAATTAAATGGAGGATTGCCTATTACCAAATCAAAATCAGATTTTGGTTTGGTAGTAATGAAATTGAAAAAATTCTGAGTTATAATATTATTGCTTAAATCAGGGAATTTTAGTTTTTCCCAAGTAGGCGGGTCTAAATCAACTTCATCTAAAATTGCTAATGCAAGGCTAAATACCGACAGACGAATAGCGTCCTGTTCAATATCAATACCATGAATACTATTAAGCAAGAGTTCTTTTAAAACAGACAACGATGGTTTAACAAGTTTTCCTGTTTTCTTCCATTCATTGTATCTCCACCATTGAACAACACGCTTGTAGGTTTTTACAAGAAAAATTCCCGAACCGCAACTAACATCAATTATCTTAAAATTTTCCTTTGGTTGTTTCAAGGGCATACACTCATCAACCAGAGTGCTTACTATCATTTCCGGGGTATAAACAATATCTTTACTATCAGTTAAGAGTTCTTCATAAACCGAACTTATTACTTCTACAGGCAAATGTGAAAATGAGTACAACCTCCACAATACATATTGATTGTTTTTGATATTACCATCCAAATAGTCAGCTAATTTTCTTACTTCGGTATATTGAATCGCGTTACGCTGTTCATTTTCAGTTTCTTTATCCCATTCAAAAATTTTCCCGTTAAAATCTTTTGCTAATTGGTCTAGTAAATCAAGTAACTTACCAGCTCTAATTGTGTCGCAAAAGTCTGTGCATTGAAAATGTTTTTTAAAATAAGTTCCTGCAAAATAACCACTTGCACTTTTCTCATCCCTTTCCTCAAGATACTTTATTAGCAAGCTTTGAACTAAAAGTTTAAGTGCTACATGCCTATTTAAACCCGACTCTTTTTGGAAATCAAGATAGACTTCTTTTAGTCCTCTTATTAAGTCACGGGTAGCTGATTCTTCATAACGGAAATCTTTCTTTTCGTCTTGCTCATCCCAAAACAAACCACTATCAAAATCTTTTGCACGAAAATCTCTTAAAGCTTGTCCAGTTAATGTAAGCAGCTCTTTTGCATAGTCATCATCATCCTCTTTAGGTCTTTTACGTGAATCAAAGATACTTACTGAAGATTTTTCAATTATTATGTAGGCTGGAACCTGATAGCCATTCCACATTTGGATGTGAATGCGATTTTTTTCTTCAGTTGTTATACTTTTATGCGTGAAATCAAACAAATAAAGTTGGGGAATATTCCCTCTTCCATCTGAAAAATGCCTAAAATAAACGGCATCTGCATTAAATTTCTTTTTGGCAGTTTCTAACGCAAAAAGAATGTCAGGAGATGCTAAACTAGGATTGATGTTTTCATAATCATTTGTCAACAAAACACCATTTTCCTCATTGTCATTAAGAAATGAGAAATTTAAGTTAATGATTTGTTTTTCAAATAAATGCATTGTATTTTTAATGTTTAATTAAAATAAAATCAAAAATACATTTTTATCGCTGACTCTCTATAATTCTTCAATCTATAATTTCAACAATTCATAAATCAGAGCGGAATGAGAGGATTGACAGAAATTTGACTCTTTTGCAAGCTGAAACATCAGCTTGTGGGTTTATGCTTGTAAATATCCAAATATGTATTGGCATTTGTTGCACAGTCTTTCTTAGCATGATGCACAAACATCACAATAACAACCCATGTTAGTATCACTGTTATACCACAACCAGTATTTCTTAATAACTACCTGATTAATCAATTATATTTAAATCTTTATTATTTTGGTTACTGATTTTCAGGGTGATGTATTGCATCTAAAAATAGTTTCTTTTTCAGTAATTTCCAAACCATTACAAAGTGTTCAGTTCTAACCGACTTTTCCGAGTGGCTGACGCTTCGGGAAGCTAATCCCATTTGGGGTGTGGAAATTAAATTACTATGAAATACGGCTATTGTTCTACATCCCTTTAAATCATTGAGACTATACTTTTTAGAGTTGTAAACTAATAAAACGTATTTAGTCGAACTGAACCCGAAAGCGCATTGGGATTTTTGGGTTCAGTTCCCCGCTGCTGGCAGCGAAATAAAACAAAAATATGTCGAGTAAAGCGGGGTATTTTATCTTCTCTATTTTTGTTTGTATTATACATCAAACATTTAGCTATTTATACATAAATTGCATTTAATAACTCGATGCATATGACATTCTGATTCTCCTAACCTAATTCATACCTATGGAAAATAATAAAGATCAGACAACTACTGAATTTAAAACAGAAAACACTGAAAACTCCATTGACCGCCGGAAATTTATCAGCGGCATCACTTCTGCAGCAGTGGGTTTAACTATACTTCCATCCTTCGTTATGGGGGGAAAAAAGTATATTGCTCCCAGCGACAAAATCAATGTAGCCTATATTGGTATGGGTACCCAAGGGTTGCGAGAACTTCCCGATCTATTGAAACTCCCGGATGTTCAGATAACAGCTGTTTGCGATCCTCAAAAGAATGCTTCTGGGTATTTTGATTGGAGTCCAAACGGCTTGCTTGATGAGATGCGCAGAACCATTGGAAAACCTAATTGGGAAACGGGTGGCGACAATACCATTCCTGGTGGACGAAACAATGGAAAAGCAATTGTAGATGGTTATTACTCCTATACAAAACAGATTGAGAACTACAACGGATGCAAGTCTTATGCAGACTTTCGTGAACTCTTTGAAAAAGAGAAAGGAATTGATGCTATTAAAGTCATGACACCAGATCACCTTCACGGTGTAATTACTATGGCGGCTCTTAAAAGAGGTATTCCGGTTACCATGCACAAACCTCTTTCTAATCGTCTGTTGGAGGGTCGCAAGGTTATTGATATGGCCTTTAAAACAGATGTAGTTACCCACTTGATTCCATGGGATTCCAATGGATCGATGGATCAGATTATGCTGTGGATCAATAGTGGGACGATAGGTCAACTTAAAGAAGTTCACAATTGGTCTCGCAGACCAGTTTGGCCCCATTACTCAAAGATTCCAACCGGTAAATCAAAACTTCCTCATGGATTTGATTGGGATTTATGGTTAGGACCTGAAGCAGAACGAGCCTACCACCCCGAATACACGAATATGGTTTTCCGCGGTTGGTACGATTTTGGCGGTGGGTCAATGGCAGATATGGGGCATTACAGTCTTTGGACAGTTTTTGAGGCCCTTCAGCTTGAAAAGCCAACGATTATAGAACCTAACCTGAGTCATGTTTGCGATATAAATAATAATGTTACTGCCTACACCATTGAAAATAATTTCTCATTTCCTTATGCTTCCTCGGTGCGGTTTAAATATCCTGCAAAGGGAAATAGAAATGCAGTAGATCTCATTTGGTACGATGGCGGAATGAAGCCTCCTGTTCCTGAGGAATTCTACAAGAACGATAAAGAATTTCCTGATGAAGGAATGATGTTTGTCGGCGACAAAGGAATTATTATGACATCCGAGTTTAGAGTAAATAATCCTTTTATCCTTTCGGGAGATATTAAACTGGCAGAAGCCGTTTCTGCCGCTGCAGGAGCCGGTAGGCAAGGTGGGGTTGAACGTTTTATTGAAGGGGTGAAAAACAACAAACAAATTGCTGGTAGCTTCCGTCAGGCATGGCCAATTACTGAAGCCGTAAACCTTTATGCGGTATCATTACGTGCCCGAAAAATATTGAAATACGATGCTGATAACATGAAAATTACAAACGATTTAGAAGCAAATAAATATTTAGATCGGGAATACCGGAAAGGTTGGAATCTTGAAGATATTTAACAAAATGAACTAAGAAACTGTTTAAATTTATTTATCCAGTGTATTTAAAAATTCAACCCCTTCAAGGTTGCTGCAATATTTGTTTCATTTTCCGTAGGTTGACACCTACGGTTATTAAAATTTAACCCTTTCAGGGTTTTCAGCAAACAAAAGTCCAAAGGACTTTAATATGAATAACCTCCGGTTTTACCGGAGGTAAACTAAACGAGAAATTTGGAACCCCGACGTGGGTTCAATTTAAATTAAACAGTTTTTAATTATTAAAAATTATACTATGGAATCGTCTAGAAGGAATTTTTTAAAAACAAGCAGTTTAGCTATTGGAACAATTGCATTGTCGAACAAATACAGCTTTGCCATGGGCACTGAAGGAAATACGTTAAAATCATTTGGATTTCAGACATGGACAATTAAAGAAGACATTAACAACGACCTTGCTGGTACATGTAAAAAAATGGCGGCTCTTGGATACAAGGAATTGGAAATGTGTTCCCCGCTGGGGTATTATGATGCAGGCTTCGCTCCGCTGCATAAACTGAGTGGTAAAGAATTGCGCAAGATTATAGAAGATAGTGGTCTTTTCTGTACCAGCTCTCACTTTAATTTGGGCGAACTGCAAGAAAACCTCGACCATCGGATTGAATGGGCACATCAGATGGGAATGAAACAAATGATACTTTCAAGTTTCTGGTTGTCAAAAGAGGATCAAACAATTGAAAATTATCGTAAATCGGCCGCCGGACTTAATATTATTGCCGAAAAAGTGAAAGCTGCGGGCTTACAAATGGGCTTTCATAATCACCATATGGAATTCGAAAAAAGAGGCGATGAATTAATTTATGATGTCTTATTGGACGAATTAGATCCAGGGCTAGTAAAAATGCAATTTCAGGTAGCAGTGGCAAATATTGGTTACAAAGCAGCGGATTATTTTCGCAAACATCCCAATCGGTTCATTTCAGCACATTTATCTGATTGGAATTCGGTAAAAGATGCTCAGGTGCCAATTGGACAGGGAATAGTTGATTGGAAAGACTTTTTTGAAGCCGCTAAAATTGGTGGTGTAAAAAATTTCTATGTTGAAATGGCTGCTGACACTTTCGAACCAAGTTCGAAATATTTATTAAGCGTTTAGTGAGTTGTAAAAAGAGAATATATTTATTGAGACTATAAAAAAAGAAATGTAAAATCTGCCAGATTCGATAGGGTTCTTTATAAGATTGAAATTAAGAGATAAGTATTTAGGAGGGATAGTAAAATTTGTATGCAGATTGTAGGCAAACAAAAAAGCGGTTCAGAGTTTTAAGTCTGTAACCGCTTTATTTATTTGTGGGCCCAGCAGGGCATGATCCTGCGACCCCCTGATTATGAGTCAGATGCTCTAACCAACTGAGCTATGGGCCCTGAAATTTTGAACAATTTCGATTGCTAAAAATAACGATTTTATTCTACAATCAACATTATTCAACTATTTTTGGGGATGCAATATTACATATTTGCGTTTAATAATTCAAACCTTTCAACTGTTTTTTTATGCTTAATTCGAATGTGGCTGCAAAATTGGGTATTAGTGGTGATACTTTAAAAAATGTTAAAAACATAATCTTCGACCTGGGAAATGTAATTGTCGATATCCACTACGATAGAACACTTGAGGCGTTTCGGAAATTGGGTTTTTCCAATTTCGATAAATTATACTCGCTATACAAACAAACCGATTTGTTCACAAACCTGGAGACAGGAAAAATTTCGGGCGACGAATTTTGCAAAGGCTTGCAACAAAACGGACTGGAATTAAGTAATCAGGATATCAAAGTCGCATGGAGTTTAATGATTGGCGATCTGACGGTTGAAACTTATCAGTTGCTAAAGAATATCCGCAAAAGCTATCGAACTTTTTTATTAAGCAATACGAACGAAATCCATATCGACCATTTTACAAAAGTTATTAAGGATGACTTCGGGAAAGATATCTTACCGGAAATGTTCGAGAAACTTTATTATTCGCATTCGGTACATATGCGAAAACCCAACATAGAAATATATACGCATGTATTAAACGATGCTGGTCTAAAACCCGAAGAAACAATTTTTGTCGACGATTTAGCCGAAAATATTGAAGCATCAAAGAAGGCTGGAATTCTGGGATATCATTTGGAAAAGGAGAAGATACAGGAATTGTTTAATTGATTTAGGGTCCTATAGATTTTGAGTTTTAAGTCAAAATCTTTGTTCGAATTCAAAGTTTTAAGGTTGTTCTTAATGACAGTATGGGTTACTAAAGTCATTATTTCATTAGAAGGTAATACCTTGTTGGCAAAGTTTTCTTTAGATTTTAGCTGTAGCCAACGTTATCATAGTACCATCTTTGTTTAAGATTTTCAAGGAATAGAAAGATTTTCCAACAAAGTTTCCCAACATCAATCCTCAAAAAAAAGTCGCATTACTTTCCACGTCACAAAAAAGTCTTATTTTGTTAGTTGTTTAGTTTCTATTTTAACATATCCAATGCGAATTACCGCAATGAATCAAAGAAAATTACCCCAAAAGGTGGGGATAAGTTGCAAAGCCCCCTATCGGGAGTGGAATGCAGCTACAATGCTTTGCCTGCTTTTGATAACCGTTATGTTGGGGGGCTGCGAGTACGAACCTTCGGAAGAAAACTTCAGGGAGGTATCGAAACCTGACGAAGTGCATCTGTTCGACCTTAGCCTGATCCCCGAAATGGATACGATGGGAATCTTCAGGCAAACCGACTTTACGCATTCAGTGAACAGTTTTGGCCTGGAGGTGAAATCGAAAAGATTTACAATCGATGGGAAGGATGTTTATATGAATTACGATTTGAAAACATTCACCATCGACCCATACTATTACACAAAGGGGTATCATATTCTGTCAGTCGAAATCACTACTAACAGCGGTACGGGAAGCATAGCCGATGTTGCGGGTGCCGAAGGTTATAAAATGGAGAAAAAGTGGGTGCTTTTTATCGATCGCGAACCACTGATTGTCATCAACAAAAGTATCACTGCCGAAGGGTTTCTGAAGTTGACTTGGTCTAAACTTAAGATCCCCGATTTTATCAAATACGAAATAGGTTATTGGAACAACACCACGAAGGTAACACAGGAACTTTTGAGCATCGACAGTTTGAGCTTTGTCGACAGCAGCTATTATGGCGGTTCGAAATCCTACGAAATCACTTACTGGTTCAATCGTATTAGTCCCCAGTATTTAGGTAAACATATTTCGGTGATGGACTCATTTCCGAAGATCAGATTTGATGATGTGAGTGCCGACAGTGTAAGGATATTCTGGAAAAAGTCGGAATATAACGTACAGTACCAACTTGTGAAATATGTGCAGCCATACGAAATGCTGTTGAAATGGAAAACCGACACCTCTTTTGTTGATACACAGTTAGCGCTTGGGAACTCGGTTTCTTACCGTTTAAATGTGCGGCCGGTATATAATAAAAATATGGTGAAAGAAACGGAGGCGAGCTCGGGGTACCATCGGCTGGGTACCTTTATTGCGAGTAACTGGCCCGACTACGACTATAACATCACCGAAAGGGTTTTTTATACAAACTCTTACGACAATGTTGAATGTTACGACATTGCTACGTTGCAGAAGTTTGGATCGCGGCGTGTTCCCAATCTCTCACGCAACTTTTTCGATATTGTGAAGTACTATGCGTGTGCGCCCAACTCCTCGAAAGTCGCCGTGTTAACAAAAGATACTATTTATGTCTTTTCGGACAAGACATTTCAGACATGCACCAAGATGCCTTATAAATCAGGATCGTCCATCATTGACTATTTCTACCTTACAAATAACAACCTCATAGCCGTAACGAGTCCTAAAAAGCTCGACATTATTAGTGTCGACGAAAAGAAAGTTGTTTATACCCTCGACATTACCGATTATCCTGAGTTTAGCAGTTGGGCAAGTGTGTCGATGTCAGCCGATGGCAACTATTTTTGTGTTGTTACCCTAAACGGATTAAAGTTGTACAAATACAACGGCACAAATATGCAGCTTGTGCATTCCGACAGCCGCCAATACAGATCGTCCATGTTCAGTGTGCAACATCCCGGTAAATTATTGTTGTCTTTTAACAGCAACGATCTATTAGAGGTGAGGAACATTGACGGATTCAACCTCGAGAAAATGCTTACACTCCCTACAAACCGCCAGGTGATCCGTAACATCGACCCCGACACAGGATACCTGCTCACGACCGATTACACCTATGTTTATGTTGTAAATATGAGCAACGGCGCGGTGCTGTTTAAGATAAAAATCGACGAAGTAGAGTTAAACCCCTTGTTGTATGGCAACACCATTTTTTCAAAGACGGGTTATGTGTTGAATATCGGCAAATTTCTGAAACAGTAAAAACCCCGTCGCGTGATAACACAAAAACAGATAAACGTCCCTTTTAAAAGTGAAATTATTAAACAGATATTCGTTCTGATTATCTCGATTGTTATGGGTTCCAATGTTACTGCACAATATTTTAAAGCAGGAATGCATACCGGTTATGGTTGGTATCAGATGAACGATCTGAAGACGTTTCAGAAAAATTTGGCATCATCCATGAGCAGTTATCATGTCGAAACTGTGGAAACCTTTCCGGGTTTTATAAACTATGATGCCTTTATGGAATATTCAACAAACGATTTTATCTTTCTCGGGGTCGATGCATCATATTGTACAACAGGAGCGCGAAACCATGTGGAAGATTATTCGGGAGAATACAGATTGAATTTTCTTGTAAACGGAGTAAGCATGGGATTGCATTTCAAGAGATACAGCTTGATGGAGAAGAAGTTCAGGACCTTTTTGCAGTTTAAAGGAGGCGTTGTCCGAACAAGTTTACAGATGAACGAAATGTTCCGGGTATATAACGAAACTGCTCCCAGAGGTAAATATAAGTTTAAAAGTTATGGAGCATACCTGGAACCTTCGGTGGGAATAATGCGCCAGCTACCCTATAACTTTCAGGTAGAAGCTGGTGTTGGATATACCTTTAACTTAAAGAGCGACCTGCATTTAAACGAAGACTATGAAAGGAAACTCCAAAATTTTGATGGCGAAACCATAGGCGTTAATTGGTCTGGTGTAAGGTTTTTTGTGGGGGTAAGTTTTGGGATACCTAAATAATCATTCAAATACCACCCCCCTTTTTCCCGGGCCTTCAGTCCGCTGAGTCATGGGCTTTGGCTATTTGGCCTTCAGCCAAAGGAAGAAAAAAAATAATATGCTTTTTCCGGCGTTTTTTACTAAGGACTATTTATCAGGATGTTGTCTCAAAGCCGTATGAGCAAAGTTGTGAACTCCTTTGAATACCTGATTGATGGGTAGTCGCCCTAATGATTAAACGGGTTCAAGCCAATCGCCATTTTCTTTTATAAGGTTAATAAGCTCCTCTACAGCTTCATTTTCGTCGAGGTTCTTTTTTACTACTACTTTGCTTTTATAGAGTGTAATACGGCCAGGACCAGCGCCTACATATCCGTAATCGGCATCAGCCATTTCTCCGGGGCCATTTACAATGCATCCCATAATTCCAATTTTAAGTCCTTTTAAGTGGTTGGTACGTTCGCGGATTTTAGCGCAGGTTGCCTGTAAATCGAAAAGTGTTCTTCCACAGGATGGACAGGAAATATACTCAGTTTTTGAAATGCGGGTGCGGGTAGCCTGTAAAATACCAAACGCAGTGGCATTTACTTCTTTTTCAAGGGATGATACTAAGTTTTCAATCCATATTCCATCACCCAATCCATCGGCTAGTATAGCACCCATATCGCACGAGGTTTTGATTTGAAACTGTTCCATTTCAGTTTCATTATAGGTCTTTTTGAGAATAACCGGAATGCTTAATTGCTGTTTTTGCAGGAAAGCAAAGCAGGCGCGCATTTCGGCAACCGGGTTTTCCCGGATACTTTCAAAAATAAGGACAGAATTGCTTGCATCTATTTCTGCAAGACTATTCAGATCTTGTAACCTGGCAATGATAAAATTAGGTTGGGAAAGAGCCTTTATATTGCTGGCTTCCTCTAATGAAAGGAGTGGAAAAATATTGGATACATGCTTTTTTTCATTCCATTTTTTAAAGGGCAATAGAATGGATTTTTCTTTTGGAAATGTAAAACTGGGGGGAATTTCATCTAAATAAATAAAATCGGCGGCTTGGTCTGTAAAGCTCCAGGTAAATGTTTTGGAGTTAAAATTCCATCCAATTTCAGCTACCTGGTCTTCTAAAGTATTAATCTTTCTGAAAGATCCAACAACAACCGGAAGAGAATTTCCTCCTATGTTTCCTGTTTCCTTAGTATTTCGGCGGGAATATTGGAAAGGATCAACTTCAAGATTATTCCCTTCAATACCAGCGTTAGCGGTTGTGCGCTGTTCGAAATAGTTAACTATTTTTTTGGCTACGGGTATTTCCAGCTCCGGATCTTCTGTGAGCGAAACACGAATAGTATCACCTATTCCATCGGCCAAAAGTGCTCCGATTCCTACAGCCGATTTAATACGGCCATCTTCTCCTTCGCCAGCTTCTGTCACTCCCAGGTGCAACGGAAAATTCATTCCTTCCCGATTCATTTGAGCTACCAGCATACGGTAGGCTTGTATCATTACCAGCACATTGCTGGCTTTCATGGATATAACAACTGATAGGAATTTTTCTTTCTGACAAATCCTCAAAAATTCCATGGCCGATTCTACCATCCCCTGTGGCGTATCTCCAAACCGGCTCATAATCCTTTCCGAAAGAGAACCATGATTTACCCCAATTCGCAAGGCTGTTCCATGGGATTTACAAATAGATAGTAGCTGAATAAACTTTTCTTCAATCTGTGCCAGCTGCCTGTTCCATTCCGAATCTTTATCCGCAGTGTTTATATCAAATTTTGTTTCACTGTAATTTCCCGGATTTATGCGTACTTTTTCGACTACCTGGGCAGCTGCTTCGGCAACTTTTGGGCTAAAATGCACATCGGTTACCAGTGGAAAATGATACCCTTTTTTTCGAAGCTCGGCTTTTATTTCAGCTACATAGCCAACATCTGCAACAGTAGGGGTTGTTATCCGAACAAGTTCTCCTCCAGCTTCAAAAATTTGAATACACTGATCAACCGTAGCCTGAATGTTTCGGGTTATCGAATTGGTCATGCTTTGAAGACGTATGGGTTGGTTCCCGCCTAGTTTTATATTTCCGATAGTTATTTCGGACGATAAACGACGACGGTATTCAAAAGGAGAGGAGCAGAATGAGTTGTGAGACATAGTTTTAAAATAAAAATCCCCTTGAAGGTACGCAAAGTGTTTAAAAAACCAATGCCCTCTTCAAGGGGAGAAAGTATAAAATTAATTATAAGCCAAATTCGGCTTTAATCTGATCTACGAAATCAAGTTTTTCCCAGCCAAAAAATTCAACTTGCTTGGACAGTTTTTCGCTGTTGATATAATAATCAACTTCCTTTTTAAAAGGTTCGCGACCAAAATGGCCATAAGCAGCAGTTTCCTGGAAAATAGGATTTTTCAATCCAAAACGTTTCACAATGGCAAAGGGGCGTAAATCGAAAATCTTGTTTACTTTTTCGGCAATTTCGCCGTCGCTTAATTTTACATTGGAAGTTCCATAGGTATTTACATACAAACCTACAGGACGGGCAACGCCAATGGCGTAAGCAACCTGAACCAAAACTTCGTTCGCTACTCCGGCAGCTACTAGGTTTTTAGCAACGTGGCGAACGGCATAGGCAGCGGAACGGTCAACTTTCGATGAATCTTTTCCTGAAAAGGCTCCTCCACCGTGGGCACCTTTACCACCATAAGTATCCACAATAATTTTACGACCGGTTAATCCGGTATCGCCATGTGGACCGCCAATTACAAATTTACCGGTTGGGTTAACGTGCAATATATAATCGCTTTTAAAGAGATTCGCTTCTTTTGCAGGAAGCTTGCCAACAACTCGTGGAATAAGAATAGTTTGAACATCTTTCTTGATTTTTTCGAGCATGGTATTTTCCACATCGAAATCGTCGTGTTGGGTAGAGATTACTATAGTATGTACACGTGCTGGTTGATTGTTATTGTCGTATTCAATTGTTACCTGCGATTTGGCATCGGGACGGAGGTATTTCATTTCTTTCCCTTCGCGACGAATGGCCGATAATTCCTGCAACAAGGTGTGCGATAACGAAATTGCCAATGGCATCAGGTTTTCGGTTTCGCGGCTGGCATAACCAAACATCATTCCCTGGTCGCCAGCACCCTGGTCTTCGTCTTTTTCGCGTAAAACCCCCTGACGAATATCGGGAGATTGTTCATGAATAGAACTGATAACCCCGCAGGAATCAGCATCAAACATATATTCGGCCTTGGTGTAACCAATTTTACGGATTACTTCGCGGGCAACTTTTTGAACATCCACATATGCTTCAGTACGAACTTCTCCGCAAAGTACAGTTAATCCGGTAGTAACCAAGGTTTCGCAGGCAACTTTCGAATTTGGGTCGCGACGTAAAAACTCATCAAGTAATGCATCCGATATCTGATCGGCCACTTTATCCGGATGTCCTTCTGAAACAGACTCCGACGTAAATAAATATCCCATACTAAATTATTAATTGGTTTAAATTAATTGTGAGATAAATGCTGATTGAGAGAACAGAAAAGATTCGTTTTAGCATTTTTTTCCGTGGTTGCAATCAGTCAAATTTTTCCACATTTTAAAGGTGCAAATATAATGACTTGAAACAATTTACAAAAAAGTTATTTTAGATTATTCTTTATTTCAATTTAAAATAGAGCTAAATGTCTAATAAATACAGGCAGTTCAGAAATCAAACCCGAACACATCCTAAATTATTCATCAATAATCAAAATACAAATTTGATAGTGATGTTTGAAACGATATATATCCCATCTGAATTTGGTTGTTTACGATTGACGACTTCTCACTTCTAAGATAAAAGCCCGCTGTAATGTTCATGTTTGTTTTGGGATTTATTATATAGCTCACTTTTAATTCTGCAGTAAATAAATCAGTTTTAAACCCTTGAAATAAAACAGGGTCGGTTGATTGAATGTAATTTTCCGATTCCATAAATGGCTTTAATAAGTCCTTCCCCCAATGCGTTTTTTCATTATCAGCTCCGTAATTCGCAAAGGTTCCCTTTATTTCGCCAAAAAAGCGTTTGTAGCGATAATTGGTTATCCCAATAAATTCCCTAAAATTTGCCCCTAATGGATGAGTTAATGGTTGCTGAAAATGAGTAAAGGCAAGAAAAGGATTTACTTGAGAATAGGTATAGGGTTCTACTTCGTTTACCTCACATTGAAAATATAAATTTTGAATACGAAATGGGTCATAATACTTAAAACCAAGTTGGTAACCAAATTTGTGAAGTTTGATAAAATTCTTGTAATCACTGTTAAATACTTCATCGGTAACAAATTGGCCATATAGTTGAATTCCACGTATGGGGTTATAGGTGAAACCAATTCCATCAAAGGAATTATAGTTTAATGGGTCTTTTCTTACAACAGATTCCAGATAAGGAACAGGATTCAAAAATTCCACGTCCCACTTAAATTTACCTGTAGAATCGGGGTTCGCCCAAACGTTCATTTCGAAAAAAGAGACTTGCCATTTTTTACCCAAGTTTATGCTTAGATATTGAATAGTTCCGGTTTTTTTATAGAATTCGCGGATATCTTTAAATGGGTAGTATAGGTTGGTGTAAGCGGTAAACATTTTTACATAATGAAACCGTTTGTATTTCCAGTCAATTTTTAAATAGGGATAATTAGAGGAAGCATCCGACAGGAGCAAAGACCGGTAACCGTTCCCGACAAAATTTTTACCCTGTCCAAATTCAAGGTTTAAATGGCGAAAAGCACGCCACGAAATGTAACCGCCAGAATAAGCATAATCCCACCCCGTTTTTTTATACCGCTTTGCTCTTCCCTGACCAGGAGAAACCCGGCTCGAATCGATTAAAACATCCCAATATTCGGGGAATACCGATTGGTTCTCATAAAACCAGGTAGCAAAGGCAAATTTTTTACCTAAAGTTCCCTGAACAATACCTCCCCGGGTATTGGTAAATAATAAACCCGACCCCTGCAAATCCTTACCGGCCTGAATATTAAAACCCGGATCGATATGCAGGGAATAATCCGAACTATCAATTTGAATAAACGATTCGTCGAAAAACTTTCGTCCAAGCCAAGACTTGTGTTTTATAGAATTAAACTCTAAAACCGAGTCTACATTCAACAGTTTCTCTATATCCTCTTTAAAGTACGAATGAAAGGCGGGCAATAAAGGCAATCCCTTTATTAAATACTCTCTTTCAATCCGTTGCTCAATATATTTGTTTAAGGGAATTAGTGTTTGGGAATGCAATGATAGTCCTGCTATCGCCAGTAAAAGGAAAATGCTGAAATATTTTTTAAAAGCAGGACCCATGTTATAATAGATTATCTTCTTCGAACAGTAATGTACGTAAGCCAAAGGTTATAAAATACCGGTATTGTGTTTTATCAAATTGGGTGATCTGATACCTTCCGGTAAGTTCAGCCTGAAGTCCCCAGGATGGAACCAACATTCGGGCAAGTTTTATTTCCTGGGTATACGAATTAAATCGCTTTCCCTGAAGAATTTGATTGTTGTATTCGTGATCGTGTATTAAACTCGATTTATAAATATCGGCTCCAATATTTTGACTTGAATTACTATCAAACCCTTGCCACGAATTGATGGAACGGGCATGTAAAAACCATTTTTTATAGCCATAACGAACAATAAACACGGCTTCCCTGAAATTCGAACCTAGAGGATGGGCCAAAGGTTGTAACCAATTTCCATAGTTCTGAAGCGGATAGTGGTGCGCATAGGTATATGGTCTGGCTTGGTTATATTCTGCTTGAAAAGTTAGGGGTTTTATTCCGGCAGGATTGTAAATTTTGAAACCAAGTTGATAAGCATATTTATTGCCCCACCATTTATTGCCCGCTTTAATTTCTTTCAGGTAAAACTCGTCGAGCAGAAACTGGCCATATATCCTAAAGTTAGGCAATACACTAAATCTGCTTCCTACTCCCATAACCACATTATCAGGCGATCCAAGATTGTATTCCAATGGTCGGTAAAAAATGACCGGGTTCAAATAGTGAATGTCGAGCGAGCGGTTGCTTAAAGTATCTGCAGTTTCCCAAATAACCGCTTCAAATAAATTAACATTCAATCGTTTGGTGATGTTCCAGCTTAAATAATGGAGCGAGATATATTTTTTGAAGCTACTTTCAAAGCCTTTCTTCAATAGATAATCGCGCATGGATGTAACCATGCTGAAATAATGAACTTTCCAAAAATGAAAGGAAGTTTTTAGATAAGGATAAGGTGCTGAATTGGCAGATAGAAACAGCGACCGGTATCCATCGCCAATATGATGCTTCCCAATGCCCGCTTCTACATCGATATATTTCGAAGGATGAACTGCCAAATAAAAGCTAAAATCGTTCAAGCTATAGTTCGTCCCTGATTTATTGCTATACCTTCCGTAATGAGGAATTACCCTGCCTTGTAATAACCTTCCGCTATAAAAATCAGAATCGAGCGATAAATAATGAAACGCATATTGGGCACCAAAGCTCACTATTTTATTTATGTTCCCAAAGGCTTTAATTCCACCGGCCGCATGCAAAGCAAAATTATCAGTTGTTGAGAGGTATAAAGCTGTGAGGATAGGAGTAAAATTTATGGATGAGTTTTTTGTAGCAAACTTCAAGGCAAATGCAGATAAGGACGAATCGGCCGACGGTAGTCTATACGGAAAAATCGAACTATGGAAGGTTGGTTCTTTTACAATCTGGAATTCTACCGGAAATAAAGCCTCGGGATGAATTGGTATTTGTTGTGCTGATAAGGGAAGAAATATAAAAAGCAGCAAACACCGCGAAATACCGCGAAACAGTACCTTAAAAATCGATTTTGAACAAATTGCTTTATTAACCAATTGCACTGAAATTCCCTTTAAAGTGCATCTCTTTGGGTGTAATATTTAAAACAGGAACGTTCGATTTATTTAATACCTGTTGGGCATGGTTTCCTAAAATGAGGTTTGTTATGCTTGTGCCTTGTTCGGTAATAATAGAAATCATTCCTGCATTTATAGTATGGGCGTAATCTACAGTTAAATCTGCAATATTATTTCCAACAATACAATCGGTTACAACGTTGATACCGCTTCCTCTTAAATACCCGCAAACCTGCTTGGAGTATGCGTTTAAGCGTTTAATAGCTTTTGTACTTTTGGTGGAAGAAACTTCTATAACATGGACTTCTGCGCCAAATACCTGAGCGACTTCGCAGGTTAAAGGCACTTTTTGACGGGTTTCGACCATGGAATCTATCGGAAGCACAATTTTAGTGATTTCCGTAGGAACCAGACCTTTCCGAATGGTAATTACCGGTCGGGTGGTGGCTGAAATTATCTTAAATGCATTACTGCCAATAAAAAATTCTTCAAATCCCGAAGCCCCATGTGTGCTTGCTGCTATAATGCTATCCTTATATGATTCGGCCTGATTAACTACTTCTTCGTATACTTTTGGGCCTTTTTTAATAATGTATTTTAATTTCGAATTGTGCCCTAATTTCTCAGAATAGGTTTGCAAAATTTTCTCAAATTTATCTTTCGCAAAATTAAATTCTTCTCTAATTCTGGTGGGAAAATGTTCAGCTGTTTTTTTCTGAACATAAACCATTTGAATGTTGGAATATATTCTCCGGGAAAATAATAATGCAAGTTCCAGTCCTTTAAGGGAATCTTCGGAGAAATCGATTGGGACAATAAAATTCTTTATCATAATGATTGATAAGTGGTTTTGGGATAGCTAAATTAACGAATATTTTCAAAAGTCGGATAACGATTGGGGTTTTAATTCATGAAGGCCATAAGTTAATATCAAAAAAGGGTACTTTACCATTTCTCAAAATTTATTGTGCCCATTAATTAAAAGAAAGATTTTGAAACAGTTGATAAACTATTCAAATTTTAAAAAAGAGTAAAACGCTATAACTTTGAGTCCACTCCGAAAAGTCCTTTTACCCCTAAATCCCCTAAAGGGCATAGCCCTCAAGCTAATACTTGTAAATAATTGATAATGAGCAATAGATACTATTTTTCACCCCATTCCTTTTGAGAAC
>JAIFLU010000205.1 GCA_020048915.1 Bacteroidota bacterium
AGTAACTTATTAGGTACAAATATAAGTACTTTATTAATCAAAATCAATAGTGAAATCTATTGCTGGAATTTTTTTAACATGCAGCCTAACGTTGGCAATATGGCCAGAATGGGATTGCGGAGAACATCACTATCAAGATACAATAAAATTGATGCTGGCAATGAACTTCGCGTACCACTAAACCCCATTTTGGCTATATTGCGTGTTAGCACTCGTTTTTTCTTATTTTCGATTAAAGTAAAAGTCAGCTGTCAACGATGTGGATTCCCATGGAACTTGCTCGTCTTTTGATTTTTCCATTACATATTTTCTTACTTTTTGAAACAATTGAGTTATTGTTACATTCACCGATTTAATTTCAGAAATAAGTTCCCCAGTATATAGTCCATTTTTCCCTTCACCATCAGACGCTGTTTTACCTGGTGATGTCGAATATGCAATTAATGAACCCTTGGGGGCATCCATCACAGCAAATCCTCTTTGTGATAAATCCCTACCCCAATTACGCTCAAATGGATTGTTTCGACAAGCATCAAGAATAAGAAGGTTTACAGAAGTTTTTGCACTTTCCATGTGGCTTAGAATTCTATCAACTTGAACACAATCGTACTCAACAGTCCTTTCATTTTTCAAATTAGCATCTACTGGTATTAAATAATTAAGTCCTTTTACTTGTACGCCATGACCAGCAAAATAGAACAAACCTACATCATACTTTTCAAGTTCAGTTCCAAAGTCATCTATACCAATTTTTAAGTCTTTAAGTGTTGGGTTTTCAAGATACATAACATCAAATCCAAGTGACTCAAGATTTTGTTTTATACCAATAGCATCATTTAAAGGATTTACTAAGTGTCCAGCAAATTCATATTGACTACAACCAACAACTAAAGCTATTTTTCTTTGTTTTATTTCGTTTATTTCCGTTGATTTTTCCTCTAGAGCGATTTCTCTATAGCCATATATGGACTTACCTGCAATTTTTGACTTTTCATAGAACTCAATTCCGCTTGCAGATAGATTTCTGTTGTAAATTTCTATTAATTGGCTTACTCCTTCTTCATCAGTTCTTGAAACCGGATTTATGGTAAGCGACAAAAATTTTAGCAATATTTCCTCTTCACAATGTAGTAGATTAAATCGTCTATCAGTAAATACCCAATCATCTTCCCAGTCATAATTCATGATTCGATGCTTATGAATGTCATCATATGCATTGTCAAATCTTGAATCATAGGAAGGCATTTTGGATAAGTCAAATATCCGATTTAAAAAATCAGGTTCTTCAAGTCTGCCTGACCAAGAAATTTTGTTGAGTGTTATTTCGTCAAATATTGCCTGTCTGACGATAATAGATATTTTCATTTTCATTTCATTGTCGTTATCAATCTTAGGATTCCATGAAATTCCTCGAATATGCATTCCAAGAGCAGTTGCAACTTCCATTAGTTGAGTTTCAATAATTTTGATTTCCTTCTGAAAGTCTGCTTGTAACTTCAAATAATATTTTCCGGGTACTCCAATTTGAGCATCCATCAAGTCTGTCATTCTGTCTCCTGCTAATTCAAATAAAGTGTCAACGTATAATAAGTCAACACTACATTCTGAAATTAGTCTTGCAGAACTAAGTTCTCCAACATCTTTTAACCATTTATGTAATTCTTTCTGCATGTCGTATTAAAATGAATGCTAACGGATGCAGCTATGCGCCGTGCGGGATTGCGAAGCGCGTCTGTATCCCACGAGTAGAAACTACGATACGGGAACTGCTGCTCGAAAACCTCTGAAACCCGCATGGCGTATAGCTGGTGTTAGCAACTGGCCTTTATTTTTTTCTTTAGTCAAATATAAATCATTTTATCAAACTGCAAACCTATCCAGATGATTTGGGTCTCAATCAAGGTGGATGGTGCGTTGGGGGTTTTAATTTTTTTAGCGGGGGGCTTTTAAAACCTTTCAAGTTGCACAAATGTATCCAAGCGGGGGGCTAAAAGGCCAAGCTCTTCCCGCTTTTTAGCATGTGTGTTGGCTTTTGTGCGAAAGCGGGATGTGCTTGGACTTGTGCGGGGGCTTGCTCGAACTTGTCAGTTAGCTTCTTGTATTTTTCAGTTTATTTATTTGTTTTAGCAGTTCGATAATCGAATCTTTCAGTTGACATTTTTAAAGTCGCAGTTTATTTCTCGATATTATCAGTTTGTGTATCTAAAACCGCAGTTATCATTACGACAACCGCAGTTTATTTATTGATAAAGTGAGTAAGTTATTCAAAGAACGAAGTAGTCAATATGCAATTATGCTTTGACTGCTTTAAAAGCCAACTTTGAAACTTGTTTGTATTGTGGGCTTGTTGCACCATAGAGCGACTTGATATAAGTCTTTGTATCGAGTGCTATATCAACCAAGCCCGTGTTTGCTTTGTAGAGAATATCGTTACGAGAAATACGGGCGTTGCTTAACGGTGTTGTTGCGTTTACAACGGCAGTATTCTTTGCTTTTAAATCGTTGTACAGGGTTGTTAATGCTGTTACTTTCAAATCTGCCTCGTTAGGGGCGTATAGGGTAACACTGGTTAATAATTTAATGAGTTTATCGAAGTTGTCTAAACGACTGTCGTAACTCATTTGAGAAGATGAAATTTCTTTGGTTTCTTTACCTACGGCTTTTTCGGCTGCTTTTTCTTCTTCTGTCTTTTTGGCGGTAGCTCTTGTTCCCTGAATTTTACGAACTAAAGTTTTTGCGCTCTCGTCCACTTGTTCGGTGGTGTCGGTTGCTTTGAGGGCGTTGTTAACTCGTGTAATGAGTTTGTTTAAAGGTTCGAACGCTGCTTCACGGGCTGCAACTGCATTGCTATATGCAGGAAGTGCAGCGTTTACTGCATTAATTGCATTTTTAGCACTTGTTGAAAGGGATTGTAAAGCGGTTAATTTGATGGAAGCTTTTGAAGGGTTGAAAGCTGTACCGTAACCTGTAACAAATGAAATTAAATCGTCAAAGTTGGCCACATTTTTTGCATGGCCGGTTTCTGTGGTTGGTGCCATAATTGAAAATTTTTAAGGTTAAACATTAAGTGAAATTTAGTTGTTTTTGATATTTTGCTAATTGCCAAACCTGTAACCAATGCCGGATTCCGTGTTTAGCAATTTGGGTTTTGTCGGGTCGTCTTCAATTTTTTTCCGCAACTGCGCAATAAATACACGCAAATACTGGGTTTGCTCAATATAACTCATCCCCCAAACTTCTTTTAAAATATATTGATGTGTTAAAACCCTTCCTTCGTTTTTTACCAATAATGCTAAAAGAGTATATTCGGTTGAAGTAAGTTTAATCAATTCATTATTTTTTCGTACCGTGTGATTGACTAAGTCTATGGAAAGTGTGCCAAATTCTACAACCGGATTTTCAGAAATATTCTGGTTTTGACGAAGGGCAACCCTGATACGGGCAAGTAGTTCGCCTGTGCGAAAAGGTTTAGTAAGATAATCGTTTGCCCCGTTATCAAGGGCTTTAACAATATCCTCTTCCGAATTACGGACAGAAAGTATGATGATTGGTTTCAGATACCATTCCCGAAGTTTATTAACCACTTCAAGCCCATCTATATCGGGTAAGCCCAAATCGAGGATTATCAAATTGGGTTGCTGGGAAGCAGCAAACGTTACCCCTTCCTTTCCCGTAGAGGCTTCGATGATTTTAAACCCATTAGCTGAAAGTGTAATTTCGAGCAAACGGCGAATTTGTACTTCATCGTCAATTATCAAGATGGCATCCTTAACAGTCATTTAATCATGTGTTTTATTTAAAGTGTTAATATCTGATGTTTCAACCGGAATTTTTATTATAAACAAAGCACCTCCATTTTGGCGGTTTTCAACAATTACTGTGCCTTTATGTGCTTCAACAAAACCCTTTACAATGGACAAACCCAAACCTGTACCCCCAGCTTTTGCTTCCTTACCACGATAAAACTTGTTGAACACCGAATGAATTTCGGTTACGGAAAAGCCTGTTCCCCTGTCCATGACCTGAATTGTAAGAAAGCCACTATCAAAAAAGAACTTAACCCTTATCCGGCTTCCGGCAGGAGAATGTTGGGTTGCGTTAAGTATAAGGTTATGTAATACCTGTTCCATTAGTCCAAAATCTATGTTAACCATAGGCATATTGGTTGGAATGATTACAGAAAGTTTAAATGGTTTTAGTTCGTTTTGCAAAGAATCGGCAACCCTGTTTATGAGGTCGTGAATATCGCACCAATCAAGACGGGGAGAAATAAGGCCTGATTCGAGCCGGGACATGTTCAAAAGGTTTTCGATAAGCCTGTTGAGTCGGATTGATGCGGTATTAATCTCATTGTACAATTTCTTTCGTGTATCTTCGGCATATTCCTGCGCAAGTAAGGTATCGGAAGCACCTAAGATAGTGGCTACCGGAATGCGTAGTTCGTGTGAAAGAGAATTAAACAGAATTTTGTATAATTTTTCGGATTCGCTAATAATGTACGTCCTTTTTGCAGCCTCACGCAACATTTCACGTTCATATTTATTAGTGATTTGGGCTAAACAAGCTTCCCAAAACTGTTCCTCGCCAAAAGTAAATACCCTGAATTGTTTAAAGGCAATAACTCCGATAGTGCTATTATTGCCGAACATTGGAAAAAAAGTATAATCGCTTGAAGGAAGTGTATCGGTATTTTTACCCGCTTTGATGGAGTTTTTAAAAACCCAATTGGCAATACTTAAATCGTTTTCCGAAAAGTTATTTACTGAACTATATTTTGATTGGTAAACAAGTGTTCCTGTATCGTTTTTAATGAAAATAAAACAATCGAGTTTAAAGAATTTTTGGATATAATTTGAAGCGACTTTAGTAACCTCATCTAAGCCTGAAATTAAAGTAAGGTCTTTGGTAAGCTGATACAATGCATTCGTCCTTTCTTCACGAATCCTGATTTTAAGTTCCTGTCGTCTTACCCTCGAAGTTAATATTCCATTTAACAGGGCGATAATAAAAAACATAATCAACATAAGCACATCTAAAGGTTTGTCGATGTGCAGTGTAAACTGGGGCGGAATAAAGAAAACATCCCAAATTAGGGCACTTAACAAAGCAGCGAGTAGTATGGGTCCTGTTCCGAAAAAAATAGCTAAAACAGATACAAGAAACAGTAATGCAAATGAAACCGCTTGGTAGCCAATCAGGTCTTTTACTAAATAGCAAAAAATTGACGAAAGAACAACAAAAACACTTACTGTAACATACTGTTTAAACCCTGAGGAAAAAGAAGGCAAAGAAACTTTTTTACCAAAATTATCTTTCGCCTGACTGTCGGAACCAAGAATATAAACATCAATATTGCCGCTGTATCGGATGAGCCTGTTTACAAAATTGCCGAGCCTAAGCATGGAATACAAATTGCGTACACGGGGCTTGCCTACAATAATATGGGTAATGTTCTCTTTTTGGGCGTATTCAACAATTGCCCTGACAATATCGTTATTGGTGTTTATGCGGAATTTAATTCCTAATTGCTTGGCAAGTTTTATGTTTTTATCGAGCTGTTCACTTTCTTTATCGGTAAGTTTATGAGAAGACTCAACATATAAGGCCTGAATTTGCGCACCCATTGAGTAAGAAAGGTTTTTAGCCCAACGCAACAAACGTGCAGATTGCTGATTATAGTTAATAGCAACAAGCAAATGCAAGCCCGATTTCCAAGGGCCACGTATGCGTTTGTGCTGCATGTAATCGTGCAATTGCTTATCGACCCTGTCTGCTACAATACGCAAGGCCATTTCACGCAAAGCGGTTATATTACCCCTCCTGAAAAAGTTTTCAACGGCTTCTCTTGAACGTTCGGGAGTGTAAACCTTGCCTTCGGAAAGACGCTGTAACAATTCTTCGGGCGTAAGGTCAACCAATTCAACCTCGTCGGCACTTTCAAAAATTTCATCGGGCAATGTTTCCCGGACGATAACACCTGTAATTTGGGCAACTGTCTCTGAACGGCTTTCGAGATGCTGCACATTTAAGGTTGTATAAACATGGATGCCATTTTCGAGCAATTCCTGAACATCCTGATAACGTTTTGCGTGCCTGCTCCCGGGAGCATTGGTATGAGCAAGTTCATCGACCAGCACAATATGAGGGTTACGGGCAATGATTGCATCCAAATCCATTTCCTGTACAGAAGTTGATTTGTATTCATAGGTTTTCCGAGGTATCAGCTCAAAACCTTCGACCAGATTGGCGGTTTCTTTGCGGTTATGGGTTTCGATATAACCAATAATAATTTCGCTACCCTTAGCTTTTTCGGCTTGTGCCGTCTGTAGCATGGTGTAAGTTTTGCCCACACCTGCACACATACCGAAAAATATTTTCAGTTTGCCCCGTTTTCCTTTTACTTCCTCGTTAAGTAAAGAAGCCAGCAGTTCATCGGGATTTGGGCGGTTATTGTCGAAATTGTTCATTTTAATTTATCAAGCTCTAAATTAAGCAATAAAACATTTAGTCTTTCTTCACCCAAAACTAAAATTTGTGGTTTCTCTGTTAAACGGTTTATACAGGCAATAAGCTGTTGCTTTTGAGCAACACCAAAATTTCGGGCATTTGCAATTCGGTTTACCTGCAACAAAGCCGATTGTTTGGAAATATGAGGGTCGAGACCGCTTGCCGAGGCAAATAGCATTTCATCAGGAATTTCAGTTAAACTGTCCAATTGATTAAACTCAATGAAATGCTTTTTCCTTTCGCCAACTAGTTGTTTTAATTTTGAATTCGTTAAACCGTAATTTGAACCACCGGAAGGCAAAGGATTATATGAAATTGCGGAAGGACGGGGAGTAAAATAGATAGTTGAATCAAATTGTTGCCCTATAAGTTCACTACCAATATTTTTATTGTCTCTGTTTACCATGCTACCGTTTGCTTTTGTGGGGAATAAAGCTTGTGCAACACCTGTAACAAGAAGCGGGTAAATGATACCTGTTAGAACTGTAAAAAACAGGAATATTTTTAGAGATATTATAATTGTTTTCATTGTCGACATATTTACAGATTAATTAAAAAGTCTATGATTTTAATACCAACGAATGGTGCAATAAGTCCGCCTAAACCAAAAATTAACAAGTTTCGGGTTAAAGCTGTATTAGCAGAAACCGGGCGGTAACGCACACCCTTTAGAGCCAAAGGAACTAAAAGAATAATGATAATTGCATTAAAAATTACTGCGCTTAGGATTGCACTTTGAGGTGAACCAAGGTTCATTACATTTAGTGCTGAGAGTGGCCCTTTTCCTGAACTGCCAGAATACAGTGCGATGGCTATAGCCGGAATAATGGCAAAATACTTGGCCACATCGTTGGCAATGCTAAAAGTAGTAAGAGAGCCACGAGTCATGAGTAATTGTTTTCCAACTTCTACCACTTCTATTAATTTAGTCGGGTTACTATCAAGGTCAATCATATTCCCGGCTTCCCGGGCAGCCTGTGTGCCTGAGTTCATAGCAATTCCAATATCAGCCTGTGCGAGTGCCGGAGCATCGTTTGTACCATCGCCAATCATGCCGACCAAATGTCCGTTTGCCTGTTCTTCACGGATTCGGCGCAATTTATCTTCGGGCTTGGCCTCTGCCATAAAATCATCAACCCCTGCTTCGGCGGCAATGGCCGCAGCAGTTAATGAATTGTCGCCCGTAATCATTACGGTTTTAATCCCCATTTTACGCAGTTCGGCAAAACGCTGTTTAATGCCTCCTTTTACAATGTCTTTTAAATGAATCACACCCAATACCTTGTTATCTTCTGCAACAACAAGGGGCGTAGCCCCTTGTTGTGCTAATTCGGCAACAATTTCCTGAATTTTTTGAGGGTAAAAGCCATTGTTATTGAGAATAAATGTTCGAATGGCTTCCGATGAACCTTTTCGTATCTGGCGTAACTGACCAGCTTCGGTTTTTAAATCCACGCCACTCATGCGGGATTGAGCTGTAAAAGGTATGAAAACAGCATTCATTTCATTTACCTCTCTGCCACGGATATTGAATTTTTCTTTTGCAAGAATAACTATGGAACGACCCTCGGGTGTTTCGTCCGATAATGAAGAAAGTTGAGCAGCATCGGCAAGTTTTTCTATACTAACATCGACTGCCGTAATAAAATCGGTAGCCATGCGGTTTCCCAACGTTATTGTTCCGGTTTTATCGAGCAAAAGCACGTCAACATCACCGGCAGCTTCAATGGCACGTCCACTTGTGGCAATAACATTGCGTTGCAAAAGTCTGTCCATACCACTTATACCAATAGCACTTAACAGTCCACCAATTGTAGTAGGAATTAAACACACCAATAGAGCAATTAATACCGGAAGGCTTAAATTTTGAGACAATGGCAAACCCGAAGCAGTAAGGCCATATTGGAAAAATGCCGGAAGGGTAACAACTGCCAATAAAAACACAATTGACAAACCCGAAAGAAGAATAGACAGAGCAATTTCGTTGGGTGTTTTCTGGCGTTTTGCACCTTCGACCAATGCAATCATCCGGTCGATAAACGTATTGCCAGGTTCGGTTGTAATTTGTATTAAAATGCGGTCGCTAATAACTTTTGTTCCTCCGGTAACAGCCGAACGGTCGCCGCCGCTTTCCCTTATAACCGGGGCTGATTCGCCTGTAATTGCCGATTCGTCAACACTTGCAACACCTTCAATAACTTCGCCATCGGAAGGTATTACATCGCCAGCCTCGCAAACAACAATATCCCCTTTTTTAAGTTCGGTTGCAAAAATGGAATATTCTTGTTTCCCTTCGAGTTTTCGGGCTTTTGTCTGAGTGCGGTTTTTCCGTAATGTGTCGGCTTGTGCTTTGCCCCTTCCTTCGGCAATAGCCTCGGAAAAATTGGCAAACAATACCGTGAACCATAACCAAATTGAAATTTGAAGATTGAATGACGAAAAAGAACCCTGAACAATTTCAAAACCAACCAAGAAAGTTGTAAGCAGTGAACCTAAGGCAACAATGAATATTACAGGGTTTTTAATTAGGAATGCCGGGGTTAATTTTATAAAACTATCCTTTGCAGCTTGTAACAATATAGCTTTATTAAAGAGGCTTGTATTTTGTTTTGTACTCATGACGATTCTGATATTAAAAAGTTATTCCATTATTCATTAGCAAATGTTCGATGACAGGGCCAAGCGACAAGGCCGGAAAGAAGGTTAATCCACCTAAAATAAGGATTACAGCTATCAACAAACCAACGAATAACCAGTTATCGGTTTGAAAAGTACCCGCCGAAGGCGGGATAGTTTTCTTTTTTGCCATACTTCCGGCAATTGCTAATACAGGAATGATAACACCAAAACGACCTATTAACATCCCTAAACCCAGAGTAAGATTGTAAAAAACGGTATTGGCATTGAGTCCGGCAAAAGCACTACCATTATTTCCGGCTGCTGAACTAAATGCGTAAAGAATTTCAGAAAATCCATGAGCTCCAGCATTGTTGAGGCTTGACAATCCATAACTGCTTACCGATGCCCATGCTGAAAAAAGCAATATAACAACACTGGGTGCAAGTATTGCAATTATGGCCATTTGAACCTCAAACGCCTCAATTTTTTTGCCTAAATACTCGGGTGTACGCCCAACCATAAGCCCGGCAATAAAAACAGTGAGGATTATAAAAATTATCATCCCGTACAATCCGGCACCAACACCACCAAATATAACTTCACCGAGCATTATATTCAGCATAGCGACCATTCCGGCTAAAGGCGATAAACTGTCGTGCATGACATTTACTGAGCCATTAGAAGCTGCCGTTGTGGATGTTGACCAAAGAACACTGTTTGTAATCCCAAAACGGGTTTCTTTTCCTTCCATCAGCGACAAATGCCCAAAAACAGGATTAGAGGAATATTCGGCATATAATGAAATACTTAGACCTGCGACTAATAAAATCAGCATTGCAGAAAATACCGTCCAGCCCTGACGGACTGAACCAACCATTTTGCCGTAAGTAAAGGTTAATGCCGCCGGAATGAGAAGGATTAACAACATCTCAAGGAAATTACTTATTGGGGTTGGGTTTTCGAATGGGTGTGCACTATTTGTATTGAAAAATCCGCCTCCGTTTGTTCCCAATTGCTTAATGGCAATTTGAGAAGCTGCCGGCCCCATTGGGATAACCTGTTCAGCTCCTTGCAATGTTTGAACTGTTTCATAGGTTTTGAAATTCTGAACAACCCCTTGCCCGACTAATACCACAGAAAATAATATTGAAAGTGGCAATAGAACATATAATATAGAACGTGTTAAGTCAGTCCAGAAATTACCTAATTTATCAGTTGTTTTGCGTGAAATACCTCTGATTATAACTAATAAAACGGCTATTCCGGTTGCTGCACTCACAAAATTTTGTACGGTTAATCCAATCATTTGAACGAAATAACTCAATGTTGTTTCACCAGCATAACCCTGCCAGTTGGTGTTTGTTACAAAACTTACAGCAGTATTAAAGGCCGAATGCCAAGAAACATTGCCTAAATGTGTAGGGTTTATTGGCAAATAGGCTTGAAAAAGTTGAATTAGAAAAAGGAAAATAAATCCGATAAAATTAAAAGCCAACAAAGCAAAGAAATAACTTTTCCAATTTGTTTCTTCATCGGGGTTTGTGCCAATAAACCGATAAGTCAGTTTTTCAAGCCAACCAAAGACTGGTTTCATTATATGATTATGGCCTGAAAACACTTTGAACATGTAATTTCCTAAAATTGGGGTTAATCCAATAAGTAAGGAAAAATATAAAATCACCTGAATAAAATCGAGTAAAGTCATAATCTAAAATTTTTCAGGTTTAACAAGTGAATAAAGTAGGTATCCTAACATAAACAGGGCTATTATTGCCCCAATGATATACCCGGCAGAAGTGTTAATGTCTGGGGCTATTAATAAAAATGTTGCATTCATATCTTTTCTTTTTAATTCGCTACAAATTTGCAACGGAATTTATAAGTGATTTGTAATGATTTATCGGATGGGTGTAAAGAAATTATAAAGATTGCAGGAAATTGGCTACGAAGCAGGCGGGTCGGCAAAATTGCAGCTCTTTTGCAAGCCTTTGGTTTGAGCGTTGGCTCGTGTGGGCTTGCAAATGTGCTGCAATGTGCGGTGGCTGTTGCTCGGAGCGTTCCTTAATGCGTCCTGAAAGGCGCAAAGCGGGTGGGGAAAAAAATTAAAACCTTTTGCGATGGGGTTTCCAGTTGCACTAATCTAATTTGTATTTTTTATAATCATTTTTCATGCAGAAACTGTCGTTCGGAGTTTTTGTCAGGTAACTCAGGCAGATTACTCCGCCCTCGTCCCCTAAGAACCGTACGTGAGACTTTCACCTCATACGGCTCAGGTTCTATCA
>JAIFLU010000106.1 GCA_020048915.1 Bacteroidota bacterium
TTACGATACACCCAAAAAATATTATCCTTTTTTTTGTGAGAGGATACCAATAAATAAATAACAGCAGATATGAAATATATACTGTATGATATAAAGTAATTATGCAATAAAATGTGTGGGTAATTTATTTAATCTATTCTCTGATTGTTTTGAAAAATGAGGCTCCTAGCCTCAAGCGGACAGGGTACTTCCTCTAATCAAATTAGTTTTAACTATATGCTCAAGGATTGGAAAATTAACTCAAAAAAGATTAAATCATCTCCTAAAAAATTACTTTTGTTTATGCACATTAAAAGAATCTTCTCAATATTTAGTATTAAAAACCAACTTTAAAAATTAAAATACAAATTCAACCACCTACCGTTAAATAAAAAATAAAGGGGGTGATTATTAAAAAAATAATCACCCCCTTTTATTATAAAACAATTTAAAAATTAAAATATTACAAAAAAGACTTTAAAGAAGAACTCGCTAAAAAATTAAAATTCAGCATTCTTCGGAGTCCGGGGAAAAGGAACCACATCACGGATATTGCCCATTCCAGTTACAAATAAGAGCAACCTCTCAAATCCTAATCCAAAACCGGCATGCGGTGCGGTGCCATATTTACGGGTTTCGAGGTACCACCAAAGATCTTTTTGCGGTATTCCTAACTCGCCAATTCGGTTTTGTAATTTCTCATAACTTTCTTCGCGTTGAGAACCACCAATTATTTCACCTATTTTAGGGAAAAGAACATCCATTGCCCTCACCGTTTTGCCGTCTTCATTTTGCTTCATATAAAAAGCTTTTATGTCTTTCGGATAATTGGTAAGGATTACAGGGCGTTTAAAATGTTTTTCTACCAGATAGCGTTCGTGTTCCGATTGCAAATCGGCTCCCCAGAAAACAGGAAATTCAAATTTCTGATCTGCTTTTTCTAAAATTTCTACTCCTTCGGTATATGTTACCCGTTGGAAATCGTTTTCGGTCACAAATTTAAGACGATCGATTAATTCCTTATCATACATAGTACCGAGGAACTCCAGGTCGTCTTTACAATTTTCAAGGGCATATGTGATGAGGTATTTCAGGAAATCCTCAGCCAGATCCATGTTATCGATAATATCGTTAAAGGCAACTTCCGGTTCAATCATCCAGAATTCTGCCAAATGTCGGGGGGTATTCGAGTTTTCGGCTCGGAAAGTAGGCCCAAAAGTATAAATTGCCCCGAGTGCCATAGCTCCCAATTCACCTTCCAATTGACCAGAAACAGTTAAATTGGTAGATTTGCCAAAAAAGTCTTCTTCGTAATTTATGGTTTTGTCAGGATTTAGTGGAAGCTTATCTAAGTCCAGTGTAGTTACCCGAAACATTGCACCAGCACCTTCAGCATCTGAACCGGTAATAATAGGGGTATGCAAATAGAAGAATCCGTTATCGTTAAAATACTTATGAATAGCAAACGACATTGCATGACGAATACGGAGTACGGCTCCAAATGTATTGGTACGAGGACGTAAATGCGCAATTTCACGAAGAAACTCCAGAGTATGTCCTTTTTTTTGCAACGGGTAAACCTCCGGATCACACTCTCCATAAATTTCTAATTCTGAAGCTTGCAATTCAACAGTTTGCCCCTGCCCCATCGATTTTACCAATTTTCCTTTTGCGGCTATACAAGCTCCGGTAGTGATCCGTTTCAGCAATTCTTCATCAAATTGAGCTACTTCAAACACAATTTGAAGGTTATGGATTATAGAACCATCGTTTAGAGCTACAAAAGCTACATTTTTATTACCACGCTTTGTCCTCACCCACCCTTTTACAACTATTTCCTTATCAATTGGCTGCAAGGAAAGAAAATCTTTGATCTTATAACGCTCGTTCTTCATACATTATCTAAAAAAAATTCAAGCCGCTAAAATAATTATTTTTACTCTATATCCGTTAACAGTTTGTAATTAAATGGTAAAGTTAGTTTTGCAAATTATTATTAATTCAAATAAATTTCTAATTTTAGGACAAATTACCCTCTAACTATGGAAGATCCATCAAATTTCGTTGTTGTTACCTGGGATTTTACAGTGATTTCGGAGAATGCCCTTGAGCATGCCATTCGCATTTCACGTACTATTCAAAAGGACATTCATTTGCTCCACATATTAAAGCCAAACACTCCAGCTGCTGAGATTGAAGAAAAAAAGAAAAAGATGGAGCTATCGAGTGAACAAGCATTTCAACGCTTTGCCATAAAACCCGCAGTTGTATTGATAGAGGGATCTATTTTCAGGGATATCTCCAAATATGCATCTGATAATAAAGCTAGTATGGTAGTAATGGGAACCCATGGAATGACCTTTATGCAAAAACTTTTTGGAAGTTGGGCCTTAAAAGTGATTGTTGGATCGAGTGTTCCATTTATCGTGATACAAGATAAACCAACCACTCATGAAAAATACTCCAATGTTGTTTTCCCGATCGACTTTAAGTCCGAAAACAAAGAAAAACTACATTGGGCTATCTATTTTGGGAAATATTTCAACTCTAAAGTGCATATTTTTAAATATCCTGTAAAGGATAAATCATTGCAGCGAAAAATAAATACCAATCTGAACTTTGCTATCCGCTTTATTATTCAGAATAACTTAAATTACGAAATTCATTCACCCGAAAAATCGAAAAATTTTACCAACGAAACTATAGCATTTACAAAAGCCATTGGTGCCGATATTATATTGATAATGACTACCAAATATATAAGCATACTCGATTATATGTTTGGGGCTAATGAACAATTAATAATTGCCAATAAGGAAAAACTACCTGTCATGTGTATTAACCCCAAAGCTAATTTTGCTGCAGTTGGTCAATTTATGTTTGGACAATAAAATTCTGCTCAAAAGTATTACTTTTTAGCTGCAGCATTTGAATTCAGTATTGCCCGCGTGACATCAAAAATATGATCGCCAAGACGTTCGCATCGGGTAAAAATATCGTTATAAATCACCCCGGCTTCATATTTATAACCTCTTTCTTTATTTGAAGAATATTCTTCTTTAAGATTATTTCGAAGGTGGTCTATCCTGTTTTCGCACTCTTTAGCCTTATCAATAGTCACAACCGTGTATTCAACTGTGAGGTTAGTATGCATTATTTCAATAGCTTCCTCAAGCAATTGAAGCATTTCGTTTATGTTATCCCTGATATCCTGCGTAAACCAAATTTTTGCGAGCCGTTTTTTGTTAAATGTTTTAGCAATATTATAGCAATTGTCAGCGATGCTTTCCAGATTTCCAGCAATTTTTTGCATTACTTTTAACCGTTCCTGACTTTGCAAGCTTAATTCACCTTGTCCTATTTTAGTAAGATAAGTAGATAGTTCAATTTCTACCTGATCGCAAATAGTTTCGAAATTTTCAATTTGGCTAAACGAATTATTAAAGTCATCCTCGTTTACCTGGCTAAACATCAATTTAACCATTTTATACATTGCCTTAACTCGTTTAGCATATTGGCTGATTTCATTCCGAGCCTGTAGTAATGCTATTTCGGAAGTTGAAAATATTGTTTTAGAAATGTAAGGTAATTTGAAATTCTCTCTACTATCATGCGTTTGCTTCACCAGCTTCCCAGAGAGTTCCTTTAGAAAAGGTATAAACCAAATTAAAACAAGGGTATTTATTGTATTAAAAGCAGTATGGATAGTAGCTAAAGCCCAGGGGATAATCTTTGGGTCGGTATATGCTGAGCTATTAAGAGTCAAAACCATTAACCAATCGACACCTTTTAAAAAGAAAGGGAATAATGAAAGCGCCCAAGCGGCTCCAATGAGGTTAAATAAAAAGTGAGCTCTGGCTGCAGTTCTGGCTTGCTGATTTCCTATAAGGGCAGCGAGATTAGCTGTTATTGTAGTCCCAATATTTTCGCCAATCACCATAGCTGCAGCTAAAGGGTAATTTATATACCCCATGGTACTAAAGGCCAATGTAAAAACCAATGCTGCACTTGAAGATTGAAATGCAGCGGCAATTAACATTCCGATAATTACAAAAAGCAATATGGATAATGCTCCAAGGTTATTAATTTTTTCAAGAAATGAAACTAGACCCTCATTAGAAGTAATATCTGGCAGGATACCATAAAGCATGTCCAATCCGAAAAAAATAAAAGCAAAACCCATCGCAAACTCTCCCCAGTATTTTCTAACACTGTTTTTCGAAAATAATAAAGGAAAAGAAAGGGCCACAATTGGGAGAGCAAATTGAGTAATTTTTATTTTTAATCCAATACTTACAAATATCCAAGCTTTTAAGGTAGTGCCAATATTTGCACCCATGATCATACCAATAGACTCGGTTAACGTGAGCAACCCTGCATTTACAAAACTCACTATCATTACAGTAGTTGCCGAAGAACTTTGAATAATTGCAGTTACTATTAATCCAGTTGATACACTTTTAAATTTATTAGATGTAATTGCAGCTAAGATAGAGCGCATTCTATAACCAGCAACCTTTTGCAAGGCATCGCTCATTAACTTCATTCCGAACAAAAACACTCCTATAGAGCCTATAACACTGAGAATACTTATTATCGCACCAATCATTCTCCTGGGTTCACCTTATTAGAAAACTAAATTTAAACAAAGAAACAACTCCTTTTTTATAGAATCTTTTTCAATTGTTTAATTTTATATTAATTCTTAAAACGCTATATTTAATTAAAAATCAAAATAATACAAAATATTTTTCATTTTTATCTACTCAAGTCGTGGTTTTTTAATATTTTGCAAGCGATATAAAATCTCCTATATGCTCCACTTTTCTGAATGTAAAGATATAATTGAACAGGAAATTGCAAACATCGGATTATCCGAAAAATCCCCGCCGGAATTATACCAACCCATTTCATACATTTTGAACTTAGGCGGGAAACGGATTCGGCCCATACTTTCGCTTATGGCCTGTAATCTTTTTGCGGGCGATGTTAAACCAGCCATAAGTCCCTCACTAGCAATAGAAGTTTTTCATAACTTTACATTATTGCACGACGATATAATGGATAAAGCTCCTTTACGTCGCAATAAACCAACTGTGCATAAAAAGTGGAACGAAAACATTGCAATTTTATCGGGCGATGCTATGTCCATTCTTGCTTACCAATACTTATGCAAAACTAATGTTGAATTTATTCCTGAATTATTAACCATATTTTCTCAAACAGCCCTTGAAATTTGTGAAGGCCAACAACTTGACATGAATTTCGAAACCCGAAATAATGTATCCATTAACGAATATTTGGATATGATCCGCCTGAAAACGGCTGTATTACTCGGTAGCAGCTTGCAGATCGGTGCACTGTGCGGCAATGCCCCGTTCATTGAAACTCAAAAACTATATAATTTTGGAGTTGCTTTAGGAACTGCTTTTCAATTACAAGACGATTTACTCGATACTTTTGGAAATGAAGCTGAATTCGGTAAAACAATTGGTGGAGATATTCTGGCAAATAAAAAAACATTCCTGTATCTTAAGGCAATAGAAATCTCCAATGAAGATCAGCGAAATACCCTGGAAAAAATCTATACTGAAACTTCGGTAGATTCTGATAAAAAGATAAAAAATGTAATTTCAATTTTCAACGATTTAAATATTCAAACAATCACCACTAACGCTGTCGAAAAATATACCCACCAGGCAATGGAATTTCTTTATTCAGTAATTTCTCCTTATTCTACTAAAGTTTTAGAGAAATTAGCCCTGGAAATTATGGATAGAAAAGCTTAATTTCATGCATAAAAAAAGGCTGTTAGTTCATCGCTAACAGCCCTTTCTTATAAAAGTTAAATTATTTTTTCTTGATAATAAATTTGGTTGTTCCAATTAACGCTCCATCAGTAAAGATATCTACAGTATAAGTACCTACAATAAGTTGATTATTGTTGTCCCAATAAATACTAACTTCAATGTCTTTATTATCATATTCCACCTGACGTTTTGCCGAATAAACAATGTTTTCGCCCTGGAAAGAAAATACATCTCCTTCGGAATAAGCAAGAACCAAATCATCAGGACGGGTAATACGAATATAAATATCTTTTGCACCAGCAGCAGCAATAGCATTCTCGCGTAAAGTGAAATCGACCTTCAACTTGGTAATTTTACCTGCATTGTCTTCTACTTTGCCTCTTTTATTCAAAGGGCTAACAGATACATTGCTGGTAGTGATAACCGCTGCTTTTTGAACTTTTGAGGAAAGATCTTCTTTTTCAGCCGAAAGTTTTACATTATCGTTGCGTGCAACATCAAGCTTTCCTTTAACATCAGAGTTTTCGGTAATTAATTCCTGATTTCGGGTTGTTAAAGAATCGACCTGTGCAATATAACTTTTCAAAACATCGCGGAGGGTTTTTAATTCTTTTTCATACAATTTAATCTTTTGTATATTGGATGCCTGATAGCCAATGAGCTTTTTAATTTTCTCCTGCTGTTCAGTTAATTTCATGTTTAAACTATCGTTGTTTGATTTTAAACCATCATATTCTCCTATAAGGTCTTGAAGTTCATTTGTTAATGATGATTTTTGGGTTTCAAGATATTGCTCTGTTTCAGCAGCTTGTTTCTTAGTATCGTTTAAGCGGTAAAACAAAACAACAACAGAGGCAAGTAAAATTAAAGCAACAATGGTTAGCAAAATGGTTAGTCCTTTGCTCGATTTTGGTTTGGTTTCGAAACTGTTTTCCATATTTTTTGGGTTAAAGGGTTTGCAAAAAAACGCAACAAAGTTACAAATATTTTGCAGTTAGGAACATAGAAATTTTAGCTCATATCTAATTCGGAAGCTTATGCTGAAGTTTATCCAGTAAATATGCACCCTCTACGACAATGTTTTGTTTTAAATAATTCGAGTCGTTATTTTCTATTTCAACAAGGTTTTTACCCTCTAATCCAATTTTAATAGCAATTTTAAAAAACCTCCCATTCTCGAATATATAAATAAAACTTCTATCCCCAGATTTAATAATTGATCCTTTAGGCAAGGCATAAACATTGTGTGTATAGGATCTAAATATGGCTTTTACCTCCATCTCAGGTATTAAACAAGATGATTGAGACTGAACTTTAGCAACCCCTAAAACACTCTGATTTTTTGGATCGAACACTTTAGTAATAGCTGAAATGGTTGCAAAATAGCTTATCTCAGGTTGGCTAATCCCGCTGAATTTAATTCTTTGTCCAATTTGAATAGTTGGTAATTCTTTATGGGGTATGTTTAATTTCAGTAATAAGTTTCTGTAATCAATAATTTCGCAAATTTTTCCACCTGGTACTAAATATTCTCCGGGATTAGCTTTCAAATTTGCAATATATCCGCTTTCTGGTGCTAACAATTTTATTGTGGAGGAAATAGTTGATGCTTTTAAAACAGAATAATCGATACCCAGGAGTTCCAGTATTTTTCTAAGAGAAAATACTTTTGCTTCCAAGACATTGAATTCTGCCTGAGCTTGCTGCATTTTTTTAATAGAAGTTGCATGTTCCAAAGTTAGTTCGCCCTGACGGGCATAATCATTCTTCAAATATTCGTATCTACTGTAATTTTCAAGATATTCCTGTTGCACTTTTATAAAATCCGGATGTTCCAGATCGGCAATTATTGCTCCTTTTTTAACATAATCACCCTCCGATATAAAAATACTTTTTACGATTCCTCCAATAGGGATAGAAATAGTTGTTTTATTTTGTGGAGCTATCACGACTATACCTTTAGACTCACACTGTATAACCATTTTCTGCTTGTCAGGTCTCCTCCATTTAATTCCCATGGATGCTATTTGCTTTTTCGAAAGTGTAATTACTCCTGAAGATTTAGTTATTTCTTTATCAGTGCTTTGAGTATAATTCGTACACCCAAAAAACATAATGACAAGTAACAGTAAAACCGAATTATTTAAAAACATGATAAAAAAGCTTTTCGCAGGAATTATACTAATTGCATAGAAGTAAAAGTATCTATTTAAAGAATTTCTAACTCAAAATTTTAAATATTAGTCGATTTCGTTCAGAAACTTTATTATTGCAGTTGCCCCCATTTCATTCTCAAGTTTAAGTTCTCCGTCGAGACTTTGATTTACAATCCCTCTGATAAGTTCAAAACCAATATTTGCGTTTGTATAATCCCCATCAATTAATGACTGTGGAAAACCTGGGCCATCATCTTTATATTTAAGGATTACATAATTATTTTCATTTGAAATATCGAGGGTAATTTTTGCAGTCTCCCGGTCGTGTATAGCATGCTTAATACTATTGGTTGTAAGTTCGTTAATTACTAAAGTTAAATGATGGGCTTGGTTGCTATTTACCTTAATATTTGTTTTTGTAACTTCTATTTGGACTTTTTTATCGGGGGGGGTTCCCTGAATGGCTCCGCGAATTACCTGATTGCATAGTTCACTAATCTCCAGTGGTTGCCAGTTTTGGGCCGATAATAAACTATGGACAGTCGATAAACTTTGGATTCGGCTAATTAAATCGTTTAAAAAATCGAGATATCCCTTTTGATCAATCGTGGATGCTTTTTTCTGTTCCATATGCAGCATACTGATGAGGGCTGCAAGGTTATTCTTTACACGGTGGTTAACCTCCCGCAAAAGCACGGTCAGTGTTTCGGAATACTTTTTTAGTTGCTCCTCTGCTTGCTTCCGCTCCGTGATATCGATAAACTGAGTAACAAAATGCATAGGCTTTCCTTCCGAATTACGGACAAGTGTCATACTTTGCAATACCCATGCAGTCAATCCTTCTAAATGATAAAGTCTTTTTTCAAGCTGATACGATTGAATGTTGCCATGTAGAAGGCTTCTCATCTGGATTTCATCATTTATATAGTCATCCGGATGAGTAATACACTGCATATCGGTATTCAGTAAATCCTGTTCTTTATATCCAAGCATATCGCTAATAGCAGAATTTACTTTAATAAATGAACCATTTATTGCAATCAGCGCCATTCCCTGCATTGCTGTATCAAAAGCTTCCCGGAATTGCTCCTCACTAATTTTGGTATTTTGGTATAAATGCTGGAGTTCTTCTGTTCTTTTACCAACTTTTTCTTCTAACTCATTCTGCATAATTTTAATAAGCAATTCTGAAGATTTATAATAATCTTCGAATTGTTTTCTTATCAGAAAAAAATGAATTAATAAAATTGAAAATGCTATGGTTAAAATGGCGGTAATAATATAAAAAACAGGATCATCAACCAGCAAATATATTAATGTACAAATAATTAAAAGCAGGATTACCAGTATTGAATAAAAATATTTATTATGTTTGGTTAACATATACTGTAAGTTTTAAACCTTTAATTTAAGAAATTAATCAATTCCCTCTCTCATAAAAAGCAATTCATATATGAATCTGATCGAATGGGGCAAAGATTGTTATTATTTATTATATCCTAATATTTGTGCCGCATGTAATGCAACTCTTTTCAGAGGAGAACGTGAAATATGCACCAGATGCAGGTCATTATTGCCTTATACACGATTCCACAGCGATAAGGATAATCCGGTATCGCAACTTTTTTGGGGAAGGGTTACTGTTGAATATGCAACAGCCTATTTTGTATTTCATAAAGGAAGCCGGTTTCAGAAGATTCTTCACAAAATTAAATATAGAAGCCACCAAAATCTTGGAATTGAAATAGGGAGATGGTTTGGTTCTGAATTAATTAATTCTCCGTTTAATTTGGTCGATTGCATTGCTACGGTTCCATTACATCCCAAGAAATTTCAGAAGCGAGGGTATAATCAAAGTGACTTAATTGCTAAAGGAATTTCGGAAACCCTGAATAAGCCATTAGAAAATAATTTAATAAAAAGAGTAGTTGAAAATCCCACCCAAACAAAAAAGGGAAGGTATGAGCGTTGGAGCAATGTAGATGGTATTTTTGAACTCATTGACGCCTCCAAAGCAGAAAACAAGCATATTTTATTAATCGATGATGTAGTAACTACCGGATCGACTCTGGAGGCCTGTACTTCGGCTATATTAAAAGCGCCAAATACAAAAGTGAGTATTGCTGTTTTGGCTATGGCTTAGTACTACTATAGCTGATAATAAAACACGGTTGTAAATAGGTTGTTATACGAACCCCGGTTAAGATAATATGTTTGATTGTTGGTATGATTTGCTATTGGTAAAATGGAATACGAAAAAGATACCGAAATAGCCAGATTCTTATATATTTTATAGTTAAAACCTACAATTCCAAATAATTCAAAGGATTTAAATTTAACGCCATCGGGAGGATTTAGAAATCCATACTCGTTCTCCTGAGTTGATTTAAAAAGATACCCTAACCCCGGACCAACATGGTACGAAATTCTATTATTTAGCTTAAAACGAAGCAGTAAAGGCAATTCGATATAGTGTAATTTGCTAATATACATGGATGGATCCAAATCGGTTATTTTTTTATTCGCTCCTTTTTGCATATACCTTAACTGCATTTCGCCCATTATCCTATCGGATAATTTAGTTGTTGTAAATACGCCTATTGCAAACCCAAATTTATTATACCCTGCATAATTATCGCCATCTACCTGACTGGCATTTATCCCTGCTAAAATTCCCCCATTAAACCGTTGTGCAAAGGCATACGATGGTACTATTAAAAGTAGCAAAATGTAAAGTAATTTCTTATTCATTTTTAATGTTTTAAACTTTAAGGTGCGCGAGCAGTATGGCTTTTAAAATTCCTACTCCCTTACCTGCTTTTTCCTTAATAAATTCAACTTTTCTGTTTCGTGGGGCTGGAACTTCATTCGGATCTATCAAAAAAATAGGGCAGGAGCGGGGTGCATAATCTACCAAACCGGCTGCAGGATAAACATTCAACGATGTTCCTATTACAGCAAAAGCATCTGCCGTTTGAACAATTTCAGAAGCATCGGAAATAGCGGGAACCGCTTCTCCAAACCAAACAATGTTTGGTCGCAGTTGAGACCCTTTTTCACATTTATCTCCCCAGTTTAACTCTTTATATCCAATATCCATGATATCCGATGGGTTAGAAGTGCTTCTTACCTTCGTAAGTTCGCCATGTAAATGCAAAACATTTTTACTCCCTGCCCGTTCGTGCAGATTATCTACATTTTGAGTAATAATAAAAACTTCAAAATAATTTTCGAGTTCGACCAAACCAAAATGTCCGGGATTTGGAAGAGCTGTCTCGAGTTGCTTTCGGCGATCGTTATAGAACTGAAGGACAAGTTGTGGATTACGGTGCCATCCTTCAATACTGGCAACTTCCATAACATCGTA
>JAIFLU010000316.1 GCA_020048915.1 Bacteroidota bacterium
TTGATTACATTAAATTCAATTTGACATAACCAACATATAATACAGGTGAAAAGAATAATACCCTAAAATAACGGAAAAGAATGTGATAATAAATGGTGGATATTGTTAATTATTCTTAAAATCAATAAGTTGTAATAGATTCGAGCTGGTACATTCACCTATGATTATCAGGGAGAATAATATCATTCAATAGGAATACGGAATAAATTCTACGGATTTAAGAAAATGCTTAAATTTAAATTGAACCCACTTCGGGGTTCCAAATTTCTCGTTTAGTTTTCCTCCGGTTTTACCGGAGGTTATTCATATTAAAGTCCTTTGGACTTTTGTTTGCTGAAAACCCTGAAAGGGTTAAATTTCAATAACCGTAGGTGTCAACCTACGGTTATTGAAATTTATAATACAACAACCCTGAAGGAGTCGAATTTTAAAATACACAGGATAAATTAATTTAAACAGTTTCTATATTTATTTATCGATGACAGATACCCTTGTATGCGCAGTTTTCGCATGCTTTTAAATCGTTGGTTTTGGTAAATGGAACAGAGGGATCGAACATTTGCTGTAAAAGGGTTTCAAGGTTATTTTCTAATTCACTGGCCTTGTCCCTGATATTATAAAGTAATTCGCCTTTTGAATAGCGGAGTTGTGGATTATAACTTTTGTCGAACATCTTTTTAACGCTGTATAACCCTGCCTGAATAGCTCCTTCCGGATAGCTGTTTGTTAATACAAAAGCATAAACGAGGCATTGAAAAGCGGCATCCTTACTTTTGCGCTTTTCGCCCTGAAACAGGTTTTCTATGCTTGCGAAGGTTGGGGTAGCTTCTCCGGTTTTATAGTCGATTATCCGGTAAATTCCAGCCTTAAAATCGATACGGTCTACATATCCGCCAATGCGGATAGGAATTGAAATACCGGGGAATTGAACTTCGCGCTCAATAAGCGATTCCAATGTTTTTATTTCGAATGGAGCGTAATTGCTGTCAACCTCCAATATTTTACGAATATATTTCAGGATGATTTCTTTTATGATCAGGTTTTTCCCCGACAACTTCCAGGAGTGGTTTCCACGCGAAGGGTAAAGAATTTCAAAAGATTCACTTATTGCCCATTCCAGTTGATCCTGATCAATTGCAGTAATATCTTCCCTGGTAATGGTTTTTTCAATAAATGGGTTATACAATAACTGCAACGCCTTGTGAACCAGTTTTCCAAAATCTGCTGCATCCACATCGTCCGATATTTCTTCTTTTTCCTTCAGATTCTGTAAAAACCGAAAGTAAAATTTTAACGAGCAGCTTAACCAGGAATTCAAACTGGTGGGGGTAAATATTTTTTTCGTTGCAAAATTAGTTAAGAGCGCCATTACCTTCTCATCTTTTTCAATTACTATGGGCTTCTCCGAAGGAATGGATATTTGAAATGTAAGCGATTGCTCTTTTACCTTAAAGTGTTCGCTGTACTTTAATTGGTAGAGGTAACGGCTCATTTCGCCCGTCTGCATTCCTCCCGACTGAGCATTATAAACCAGTGTTACTACTTTGGCCCGTTGAATAAACCGATAAAAGTAATAGGCATAAATGGCATCGTGGTATTCAATGGTTGGCATTCCAAGCGCTTTTCGAAGGGTATAGGGTATATATGAATTTCCCTTATCTTTCGCAGGAAGGATCCCTTCGTTTACCGACATCATAATTACACGATCAAAATCGAGGATACGGGTTTCCAATACTCCCAAAACCTGAAAATCGGTTAAAGGCTCTCCAATAAACGAAACCTTAATACTTTGGGCAAGCTGGCGTAAAAACCGCAACAAGGCAACTCCAGGCATTTCAATACCTTCGGCCTTTATTAAATTATTCAGTTTATTGGTTTGACTGTATAAGGAGAGTAAATATTGGATGTCCAGTGGTTCGTTCTCGGGATTCTCTTCCATGCCGGTTGCCAGGTCAAGCAAGAATAAGGAAAGCTTATCCAGTCGGTTGTTATCGACAGAGTTTAAAAAATCCTGAATAGCCGGTATTGTTTCAAATTCTTCGATGCGAATGTATATTCTGTTTTCGCTTACAATGTTTTCAACTAATTTACCGGTTTCTTCGGACCATAAAAGTTGAAGATACGGGTGACGCAATAATGCTAAAACATCCCGGTGAAAAAACAATCGGCCCGATTCGGAATTTTTCCGCTCGTTTCGAAGCAGTCGGATAATCAGGTCGAACAATGTAAAAGCAGGACTGTTAGCAAACGGATATCCCATGGTGATATTGACCTTTTCGACTTCCTCGGGCAGGGAGGATAATACGGGCACCAGCAGGCTTTCGTCCGATAAAACGACCGCTGTATTTAATTGTATCGTATTGTTTTCTTTTTTGATAATTTGAGGGAGAATCTTGGCCTGGGCAACGTCGTTGTTAGTTGCAATGATGTTTATTGTTTTTGGGGAATTTAAAAAAACGTTTTCGTCTAAGTCGAAATCAGGCGATGGGTAGCGTTTGATGTTATCACGTAAAAAAAGACCTGCTTCGTGCCATTCATTTTGGATATAGTAATTGTCGTAATCCCAAAAAAAGTTCGCTTTTCGCGATTTTCGGAAAAAATCGAACAATATTTTCTCGCACTCATTAAGCGCGTTGAATCCAACAAAACAGTATTGTTCAAATGGCAAAGGAATGTCATCCCCTTTTTTAATTTTATTGGAAACTTCAAGGTAAACAAGTCCCTCGTAGGCAATGCTTCGTTTTATAAGCTGCTCCTTATACAAAGGATATATTTGCCCTAATTCAAGCCAGAAATTCAGGAAATTAGTTTTGAGCGGCGTTGCCTGACTAAATTTGGCATTTCCCCAATAGGAGCGGATTATTTCTTTCTGTTCGTCGCTTAAATAGTCAAACCGTTCGTCAATTTCTTTTAAATCCGACAGGTTCAAAAATAGCTTGGAGGCATCTACACGGTATTTATCAATATCATCAAAATCAGAAAGTATGGTAAGTCCCCAACTATAAAACTGTTCGAAAGGTTCGGGATTCGCATGTACTTTACAATACGCTTTATAAAGTTCGTACTGAAGAATTAGAGGCTCTCCGGTTACCAATCCGCTTATTTGGTTCATAAGTTCGGAAATGGTGGTATATTGAGGTGCCCACACCGGCCCCGAAAGGTTTTCAGCCAAATATTTATTAAAGTATAACGATGCCCTTTTGTTGGGAAAAACCATGCAAACCTTGTCGAGTCTATCGCCAAAGGTTGACATTACATATTCCGAAACTGATTTAAGAAATGGCTTCATAGCTTACATTTCGGGGTGAAAAAACATTACTGCATAAATATAGGCAATTGTTTCGCCTATAACCGTGCGAAAACCATTGCTGCTTCTCCACCACGATTTGCCATCGTAATCTACCGGTTGGGCTGAGATGATTCCTACTTTTTGATTGTTTTGAAATACTTTTTTGTACAAAAGCCAACTACGACGGGCATGGGAGCTCTGCGTAAAAAGATTTAGATTGGTTGTAGTATATCCCTTTTTTGTTAGCCAGTTTTTTACTGTAATGGCCGATTGATAAGTCCGGTCTCTTTTTACAAAGTCGACATGCAATGGAACAATAGAGTGAAGAGGAATTCTTTTGTAAGCCAGACGTAGAGCTGTTAAATCGGAGCTGTAATTTATTCCGGCATAAAACATAGAGCGGTCTATCTGATTCCCGGGAATTACAATATATGAATATTGACCTTTTTGAAATTCTAAAGCAGCTTCATCTATTTCTTTATCCGATAGCCATGCATCAACTATGAGGATTTTGGCATTCGATAGTGGTTGTTGGGGGGAAAGGAAGGAATGTAGATTACGGATTGTTATTACCGATGCTATCAAAATAGCCGTTATTAAAACCAGAAATATCAGTAACTTTTTACGACGAGGCATTTACTTTTATTTTAGAGGAATTGATTATTTGATTCAAAATCCAAACCGCTTTATTCCCATTCCTATCAATATGGCAATTCCAAAACTCAGTAAGGAACCAATCAGCATATATTCTGTTTTGTGGACTTCGGTATCTTTAAACCGGATTATAGATTTAGCTGCTATAATAAATCCAACGGAACTGAATTGTCCCGATAAGATTAGGGAAAGGGTTAAAATTCGCTCAATATTTCCAATTAATTTACCCGCATTTAAGAGATTATACCCCATGTGGCTGATATTCTTCAGCCGGTAAAAATTGAAAATCTCTTTTATTAATATATTGGCGGGTTTTAGGCAAAACAAATATCCCAGAATAATCAGCAAATATTTTGATTCGATGTTCCAATTCAAATAAGGGCTAATATTCCAAAATGCAGTATAAGCATACACTGCGGGAAAAATTACTGCGAGGTGTATAAATTGGTCGATAAAGAATATGCGCCTTTCGAATGGTTTGGTTTTTCGAATTTTTAACCGGCTGACTTTTGCTTTGGCTCCATCTACTAAGAAATGAATAATTGAAATAGCCAGCGATGCCAAGGCAAACCATAGCTGGAAAGATAATAGCCACGAAAGCACAAATACAATCAGAACGTGCCAGTAGAGGATTTTCGAGCGATATTCAAATCTATTCCGGTGCCTGATCCATAAATCGTTTTGAAAGACAAAATCGGCTAGCAGATGGGCAATAATTTGCAGAATTAGTAGATCGTAGAAACTCATAACAATCAATTTAAATTTTTTATGACGAATTCGTATCGCTGCACAGCCTTTTCAATAGCATTCCAACCGGAACTGGTAGAGTGCTGGTTGACGGTTGGCTGGTTGATGCCCATTTTTTTAGCAATGAACTCTTCGCTGTTACCAAGAAGTTTCAGGTATATAACTTCGCTTTGTTTTGCTGTGCATTTGCTGAATAATACATCAATTAATGCCAGCAGTGGCTCCAATTCTTTATCGAGGGCATCATCGGGCGACTTGATAAACAGCGTATTCTTAATAACTACCTTCTCTTTGTTAAAGGTTTTGTTATCGTTAATAATTCTACCGGAGTTATATATTGCCTCTCCGTCGATTATTCCCTTTTCGATATTGAGTCGGCTTAAGGTGCCAATTCCAATTGCCAAGCGAATGCCATGCATTTTAAAAAACTTGATTCGCGTATCGCTTGGTTTTCCAAAATCATTACTTTCTAAAGGAATTGACTTGACAAAGCTTTTTATGGCCAACGCGATTCGAAAAGCATTGGCAAGTTCAGGGACATAACACTCCAGATAATCCCCTTTAATAAGGCGACCATATACATTGTATTTCTGTTGCAATGTTTGCAGCATTTCCCTGAGCGAAACTTCCAATTTATTTCTGCCACTATCGCTTAAGCTTGTAGAGGCAATTACATCACCGGATATTACAGCTTCCATCATTTAGAAATTGTTTTTGCAAACATACACTTTTTTATCGGTAAATTAGCCGATAAACATATTTTATCGGCTAATTTACCGATAAACATACTTTATCGGCTATTATACCGATAGAATATTACTCAATGTCGTTTAATTAAGAAGTAGGCTTCGACTCCGCTCAGCCTGACAAACTGGTATTATTGTCACACTGAGCGGAGTCGAAGTGTGGATTATTTATTCAATTCCTAAACCAAACGACATTGGAATATTATTGCTCATTTTCCAATTCTCCTACCTTTTCATACAGCCGTCCCTGCCAGGTATTTCTTTCAGCAAGACGTTTCTCCAATTTTTGAAGCAATTCATAAGTACGTATTAATCCCCAACCAGGTCCAGCCAGATAAAGGGGAGGAACTTCGGAAGTAAAACGCTCTACCACAAACGCCGGATTTAATATTTCTAAAAAATCAATAAAAAACTCAATATACTCTTCGATACTGAAAAACCAAAAGGCATCGGGATTTGCTAGGTATTCTTTTTCCATAGTGGTTCCGGTAACTACCTGGAGCTGATGAAATTTTAATGTATCCAGCGGAAGCTTATTTATTATAGCTGCTTCGGCAAGCATCTCGGCCTTGGTTTCCCAGGGAAACCCAAAAATAATATGTGCACCGGTATGAATTCCCCGCTGATGGGTTTCTGTAATCGCCCAAACAGTATCTTCGTATGTGTGGCCCCGATTAATTTTTTCGAGCGACGAATTATAGCACGATTCGATTCCGTATTCAATTTGGATATAATACCGATCGGTTAATGAGGCTAGGTAATCGAGCTTTTCGGCATCTATGCAATCGGGTCTGGTACCAATAACCAAGCCAATAATACCAGGGTGTTTCAACGCTTCGGAATAGAACTCTTTGAGCAAATCTATGCTACCGTATGTATTAGAGTATGCCTGAAAGTAAGCAAGGTATTTGTTTGCACGTCTGTAGCGAACAGCGTGAAATTCAATTCCCTCGTCAATTTGTTGGGTAATGCTTTTTTGTGGCTGACAGTAGGACGGATTAAACCCGTCGTTATTGCAATAGGTGCATCCACCCAAACCTTTGGTTCCATCTCGGTTTGGACAGGTAAAACCGGCATCGATGGTTACTTTTTGTACCCGCTCGCCAAATAATTGTCGGAAATGCTCTGTATAAGCATTAAACCGGCGATGATTGTTCCAGGGAAAAATCGGAGAGGTTTCTGGTGTCATGAAGTTAAAATAATTTTCCTTGCTGGGGAATTGCTTCTACAGCAACAACTTTTTTAAGGAATACATACCACAGGTACCCTTCCACATTTTTATATCCCATTTGCTGCAATTGGTTTTTATATGTATTTACCTGGGTTTGGTATTTGGCTTCCTCTTTGTCCCCAAATTTGTAATCGACTACTATTACTTTGTCTTTGGCAAACATAATTCTGTCGGGGCGTTTTAATTGCGATGACTTCAGCAAAATATCCGCTTCAGTTTTCACTTCAAAACTTCCGTCAAACCATTGTTTAACACTACTCAGGCTTAATAGTTCTTTTAATTCTTCAATAATTTGAGGTTCTTCTGATGCAGGTACCAGTCCTTTTTTTATTACTTCGCCGGCTGCCAGTTCAACGTCTTCTAATGTGCGGATATATTGAAACATCTCGTGAAATAAGTTTCCCTTTACCCTTTGATTGTGGTGAATGGAAGATATAGTGCGAAATTCCCCCGAAACCACCATGCGAGATTTTCGATTGGTGATTGGCGAAATCAAAAATTCGGATAATTGAAAATCGCTGCCTGCATTATTCAATTTCCCAGTTGATGGCTGCAACGTTCCATATTCAAGCAAAGCTGACTTTTCATCTAGTTTAATTTTCAATAAATCGGATTTCAGATAAGAAGTTTCGGAGGGATTCTCCAGGCTATTCAGGCAAATAGATAGAAGTTGCCCGGTTTTGATGGTTTCTTCTTTTATTTCGGTTAAAGGAGCGAAAACAAAAAGCTTTTCAATTGCCCGTGTAAAAGCTACATAGAGCAGGTTAAGGTTATCAACTTTGCTATAAATTTGTTCGCGGTAATATTCGAAACTGAAAATTGTTTTGGCAGTGCTACTGCTTAATTGAACCGGCAGCAGTTTTAGCTGGTCAAAGGGTTCCTCCCGTGTATAAGTCCAAATAAAGCTATCGGACGATTTGCTTGTAAATTCCCAATCGCCAAATGGGATTAACACAATTTTGAATTCTAATCCTTTCGAGCTATGAATGGTCATCAGGCGAATAGCATCCTGATTTTCGGGCATCGATATTACCTGTTTATCGCTGAAATCGCTCCACCAATTTAGAAACGATGACAAATCCACCGTATTTTTCTTACTATATTGAAGAACAGAATCCTGAAACGATTGTAAATACGGCATATTATCTTTATCTGTACTCAGCGAAAAATGAACAATAATAGTATCTACCAATTCATAAACCGGAAGTGCTTTGTATTTCAACCCATCTGATACAAATTGAGACAAAATTGTCTCGAACACTTCTGTTTTATGCCCTGCAGGCGCAATATAGCTGTTAAATTCATGGGTAAGAAACGCCTTAACAAGATCATCTGATGGGTCTTGCAATAATTGTAGCAACGAAATTATCCATTGAACCACCGGAGCATTTTTTAGAAATAAGGCATCGCTGGAGATAATGTCGTAGCGATAGTTTCCAAAACGGGAAGCCTTTTCCTGCATAATGAAATTTGATATTTCGACCCCCCTTTTTTTGTCTCGGATCAGTATGGCCATATCCGAGAGGCGATAACCCAAATCCTGCATTTGCTCAATGGTTTCAATGAGTTTCAGCATGGCGGCATTTTCCCAGTTTTCTTTCTCCAGAAATTCCAGACGGACATATCCTTGGCCATCCTTACGATTAGCGGGAACAATCTGCACACAGTCGCTGTAAGCATTTAAAAAGAACGTAGAATATCCGGCAAGTTTTGGGCCAACCAATTCGTTACTTTCTATGAGGCTATTTAATTCGAGTTGTAAGTTATCGCGTAAACAGGTAAAAAAAGCGTTATTGAAAGATATAACATTTTCGGTACTGCGCCAGTTTTCATCAAGTGGGTGAACGCTCAGGGAAGTAGAATCAAATTGATTGAATATCTTATCTGAAAGGATTGTCCAGTCGCTGTTTCGCCAACGGTAGATCGATTGTTTTACGTCGCCAACCACCCAGTTTCTGTAATTTCCGGCCAGACTGTTTTCGAGCAGCGGACGAAAGTTTTCCCATTGCAAACCTGAAGTATCCTGAAATTCGTCGATCATGAAATGATGAACCCTCGAACCTGTTTTTTCATAAACAAAGGGGGCATCGGAGCCGTCAATAATTTTTTGTAGAAATGCAGTGGAATCGGCTAAAAGAAAAAGATTTTTATCGGCAGCATAGGTATTTATTTCCTGAATAAGGTCGGCAATAATTCCTAAAACATACAGGTTCTTAAAAACAACGCCCACGGTATTGTATTTCAGAATATGCTCATCGCTGTAAGTTATCAGTTGCTTTAATAAATCGTTTAACCCTCCGTGAAACGCGGCTTCGATAGCTTGTTGCTTGGGCGATGATTTCGAATACCAGTTTTCAGGACAATCTATCGCTTCTCGAGCTGTTTTAGTTACCTCAAAAACTTTTTGGTTTGCCATTTTATCGAATGTGCTTATAAAACCTTTCGATTTGCGGTTAAAATCATCGGGGGCTAACCCCTGTTTTTGCATGATGGGAGCTGCCTTTAAAGCCAGTAACTTAAGATGTTCTTCAAATTCGTGCTCTACTTTTTTAAGTGATGGAATAATAGCATCGAGCGAATCACGGTTTAATAATTCACTGAAATAACTGGCGTCGATTTGCTTAAAGATTTCCTTGTGAATTTCCTTACCTAACCTTAAAATATCGTTTTTTAAGTCCCAGCTTCGTGAATCATCAATCTTGATTTCAGCATACCTCACCAACCAACTGCGGAGTTTGTGGTCGGTTGCTGTTTTTTGAAAAAGCATTTCGACTGCCTCATTTAACACTGTATTCGTGTCGAGTTCAATTTCAAACCCCGAATAAAGTCCAAGTTCCCTGGCGAATGCCCGAATTACCTTCTGAAAAAAACTATCAATAGTGGTAATAGTAAAATGCGAATAGTTGTGAAGCAACAAATTTAGAATATATTGAGCTTTTTGCCTGAGAAGGTCATCGGGTAGTTTGGTCTTAAGTGTAAGAAAAGTTAGGAAATCTGATTTTTGATTGGAAGCAAGTTTATACAGTTCGTTTAAAATACGGCCCTTCATTTCGGCTGTAGCTTTATTAGTAAAGGTTACTGCCAGTGTATGGCGAAATTTTTCAGGGTCTTCGAAAAGCAAACCAATAAATTCGCGCGAAATAGTAAAGGTCTTCCCTGAACCTGCCGATGCTCTGTATATATGAAGTTTGGACAAAGGAACTGCTTTTTAATTCGTATTTTCAAAAGTAAGGAATTAATTGAGATGAATTGGAGGGGAGAGTGGGAATGTGGATAATTGACAACCCATAATTTTTGAACGGTTCAGTTCTTCAACATCTGACTGAATATTAAGGTATCTTAAAGAATCAACAGTTTTTTAAGAGCAACATTTAGCAAATTTTGGTGTTAAATAGATAAAGTTTTTGTAAAGTATATAAACTTGTGTATAATTGCTAATTAGCATTAAATTTTTTATAGAACGAAACAGTCCAATACACAAGGATTTGATCCTGAGTATTTTTTGTCACCATGAATTAATAATAAAAAAATTTAGATATGAAAAAGGTTCTGCTTCTTTTAGCAAATGGGTTTGAAATATATGAAGCTAGTGTATTTATAGATGTAATTGGTTGGAATTTAGTGGATGGCGACGGAACAACCGAATTGTTTACCTGCGGAATTACCAAAGAAGTTAAAAGCACCTTTAATCAGCGGCTTACAGTTGATTATACAATTGATGAAATTTCAGCGGATGATTTTGATGCGCTGGCTATTCCGGGGGGATTTGTGGAATATGATTTTTACAAGGATGCCTATAGTGAGCCATTTTTAAATTTAATACAGTCGTTTCATGCTAAAAATAAGATAATAGCATCGGTATGTGTTGGTTCTTTGCCTATTGGCAAAAGTGGAATCCTAACCGATAAACCTGCTACTACTTATAATAAGAAAGATGGAGTACGCCAGAATACATTAAGGGGCTACGGTGCAAAAGTCATAAACCAACCTATTGTAGTTTGCGATAATATAATTACTTCCTGGAATCCATCCACAGCAATGGGCGTTGCGTTTAAACTACTGGAATTATTAACTTCAAAAGAAAAAGCGAATTACATTAAAGATATAATGGGTTTTGAAGATAAAATTGACTAAATGCAGAACTCTCAATAGGTCTTAGAATCAAAGATAATACGTATGAATAATTATAGATGAATATGTTACAGAAGCTATTTTGAAATTTAGCGAATTATGACACCCTCCGAAGTATTAAACTTGCGCCTTCATAACCAGCAAATAGCCCAAACTAATTATTCCCAGCCCAAGCAAATAGTATCGTGGATGGTGGCAATGCAAGCGCAGGAATATGCTATGGCAAAATGGGCTATAGGTTTACGTTTGTCAGGCGTTGTCGATTTGGATATTGAAGATGCTTTTAATCAGGGAAAAATTCTTCGAACACACGTAATGCGCCCTACCTGGCATTTTGTTTGTCCCGAGGATATTCGATGGTTACTGGAGTTGACTGCAAACCGTGTAAATGCTGTTAATGCCTTTATGTACCGAAAATGTGAACTGGATAAGGATATTTTCGGTATTTGCAGCAACTTAATAGAGAAATTGCTGGAAGGTGGAAGATATGTTACCCGGGATGAATTTAATAAAGCTTTTGAACAGAGAGGAATTTTTTCAGATGGAGTGAGGTTAAGCTTAATAATGATGCATGCGGAGCTGGAAGGACTCATTTGCAGTGGCCCTCGGTCAGGGAATCAATTTACATATGCCTTACTGGACGAACGAGTTCCTAAAACTGTCTCAATTAATCGGGAAGAAGCACTGGCTAAACTTTCCAATAGTTATTACGCTAGTCGCGGTCCTGCTACTCTGCATGATTTTGTTTGGTGGTCGGGGCTTACCATGAAAGATGCCATAGAAGGTGCGTCTTTACTCAAATCAGATTTTGTAAAAGAAAAGATCAACGGCAAAGAATATATTTTCAAAGTACAATCTTCAGAAACAATAAATGGTACTCAAACTTCTTTTCTGATGCCCGATTACGATGAATATGGAATTAGTTATAAAGATCGGAGCGCACTATTTGGGGATTCCCAAAATCCTGTCAGCAATAATTCGGACATAAGTTATAACCGAATGATGGTGGTGAATGGAAGAATAGTTGGATCGTGGAAAAGGACTATTAAAAACAAAGAAGTTATCATTCAAACAGCTTCATTTGGCAAATTGGATGAGGCTGGTCAAAAGGCAATTCTGGAAGCTTCTCTCCGATATTCTGCATTTTTGGGAAAAACAATGTCGTTTACTTAAATAAAGCAAGCAAACCATAAAACGTTTGCTGGCATATTTTTTTTCGGATAGTTAAGCAAACGACATTGAATTACACATTAGAAATCAGTTTACAGCTACATTCATTTAGATTCAAAAACACGGTAGGAGTGGGGTTTTAAAGTAATTTCGAAAGTGGTTATATCTGTTTTTTCCCTTCCCCAAATACGGTCGTTTGTTCCCGGCGTTCCATTAATTTCTAGGGTAGATAATAAATCTATAATTTTTGTAGCCGGTTTATTCACGACTACCTTAATGGTAACAGGTTCAGCCTGATAATTTTCTACAATAAAAGCTCCATTGTCGTATTCAAATAAACTTACCTGCGAAGGACCTTCAATTCTTACATTCATATCCTGACTGGCAACATTCCGAATTCGGTTTAACACTTCGGCAGGCAGATTATATAAATCGGCATAACTCTCCGGGATTGTTAAAACAAATAACGAACCCTTTGAATACATGGCCTGATGGAGAATTGGCCAGCCAATCGGACCATTAAAACTTGTTATATCTTCCCAGGAGTCGTTGGTGAAATACTCAATTTGTGGAATTAATATTGGACTTTTAGCCACTGTAAAACCTCTGCGTCCAACATTAAAATCTCTAACAGAGGCTTTTCTATCGGTATATTTTAATTCTACAATATCTTCAATACCTTTTCCTTGCAACGATTTTAGAAGTCCGGATGTGATCATTACATTTTTCCCTTCAATAAGCCGGGCTTTAATCTTTTCTATAATCTGAGGGTCGAATTTCGCCTCTTCCGTTAATAGAATCATCTGTGAATCCATTGGAAATTGAGGTACTATATCCATGGGGAGTCCAATCATTCCAAAGTAATTTTGGATAAAATCTTCGCCGGTAGCATGAAAAGGCCTGTAACTTTTTATTCCAACAGGTTTGCCTAATTTGCCCAAAAATTTATCGACTTGTTCGTAGGTTAACCCTGCAGCACGCGCAATAGTGGTTGGCATTGCCGTTTTACCATTGCCAAGTTGAATGGGTTTCATCATTTCGTCCCAATCGAAACTGGTTTGGTTTCCCTGCCAGGAAGCGCGATCGTTTGGACTTATACGGCGCTGTAACTGACGATAATCGAAGAAGGTGATTTCGGGCGCTTTGGCAAACAAGGTATTCCACAATTGCTCTGTTAAACGGTCCATATAAAACATAGCTCCCGGATCGACCCAACCGCCGCCATTTTTGCCGGGTTTGATGTTTTCAAAGTACCGAAACACCAAATAACTTTCGTATTGTTGAAGATGCTGTCCGGTATATACCGGGTCGCGGGTTTCGGTTCCGGTATATATTCCGTCGAACATCTGTGGGCTAGCTTCCAGGTTAAATCCCAATCCTTGAAAATGTTCGTACCAGTTAGGGTATTTGATTACTACTTTAACTTTTGTATTTATGGCTTTGGCCGGATTTATAATAAGATCTTTGCCTGCATTTTTCATGAGTTCTAACCGGTAGTTTGTCCAACTCTGAGTTCCTTTTGCTTTAACGCATAAATCACATTTGCAACTGGTAAAGAAAAAATCGTCGAGAATAAATTCATCAAAATGCCGTGCTGTTAATTCTGCAATTTCCTGCGCTTTTTTGCGGTGTTCCGGATTGGTGTAACAAAACGTTTCGAAATGATTGCTTTCATCGATGGTAAAGGTGATACCTCCGGCAACTTCGATACCTCGTGATTGAAAGAATTTATTGGCAATTTCAAGGGTTTTATCATCTACAATAATTTTATCGCGATGAGTTTCAAGGTATATTTTGTCCACTTTCATTTGTTGAGTAATCTCGTTCCAGGTGGCTTCCAATTTCTTCAGATCATTCATTTCGCGAACTTCATATGCACGGGCATAAACCGATACTTTGAAATTTTTATAATTTCCTGTTTGTTGTGCTAGCAAATTAATACTTATGGTTAATAAACCGAAAGCAAGAAGGTGTAATTTGTTTTTCATTGGTTAATTGGAGTTAAATGTTAGTGTTTGATAAAAGAATAAGTAAGGGCAATGATAGCCTTTAGAAGACAAACATTACCTTTACTTATTTAATTGGAAAGTTTATTATTCCACATTAATAATAGAACTAACGCGAATATCCTGCGAAGAAGCTCCTGCCATTAGTTTGTAGGATCCGGGAGTTACAACCCATTTTGAAAGTTTTTCGTCGAAAAATGCCAAATCACTTACTTTAATTTTCATGTTCACTTCAACTTCCTTACCAGCAGCAACAAACACTTTTTTGAATGCTTTTAATTCTTTCGCTGCCTTGAGTACTTTCGGGGCCATATCGCTAACATATAGCTGAACAGTTTCAAATCCATCCTTGTTTCCTGTATTTTTAACTTTCAGCGATATTTCAATTTCATCGGCCTGGTTAAAGCTCGGTTTGTTTGTTTGAATCTCAGAATAAGAATAATTTGTGTACGATAAGCCATGGCCAAAACAGAAAAGTGGTTTAATATTTTTGGTATCGAACCATCTGTAGCCAACCAGTATTCCTTCGGTATAATTGGCAACACTATCGCCAGGGAATGTTTTTAAGGCATGAGCCGGCGAATCATCCAACGAAACAGGAATCGTCAAAGGTAATTTCCCGGAAGGATTTGCATTGCCAATTAAGATGTCGGCTAAGGCATTTCCACCCTCGGAACCATTATACCAGGACCAAAGAATTGCTGAAACCGATTTATTGGTAGTATTTAGGTCCACCGGTGCGGCTGCAACCACTACCACTATGGTATTTTTGTTGACAGCGCTTACTGCTTTTATGAGTTCATCCTGACCAAAAGGCAGTGCTAAGGTAGTCCGGTCAGTTGCTTCGGTTTCAACATCGTGGTTGGTACCTGCAAAAATTATGGCAACATCTGCTTTTCGTGCGGCTGCAACTGCTTCTTTTATTAAGTCAGCGTCGGGTTGGTAATCAATTTGTTTGCCAAATACTCCTTTTTTTGCAGGCAGAAACTTAGGTTTATAGCCTTGAACAAAATTAATCGTTGCTTTATTTCCGAGACGGGATTGGAGTCCCTGTAAAGGGGTAATTTCATAACGTGCTTTAACGCCAGCTCCGAAACCTCCAAAGGCATGCTTATGGGTAGCATTATCTCCGATAACAGCAATTTTTTTTGTTTTACTGATATTGATTGGTAATATGTTAGCATTATTTTTCAATAAAACAATCGATTGCAAAGCAATGTCGTAAACAATTTTGCCATGTTCAGGAGTTGATACTGTGCTATTTGCCGGAGGCGTAGGAGTGCTGTTTGCAAAGAAATTAACCCGCAATATTCTTCTGATTTTTTCATCAATAACCCAAACAGGAACTTCTCCTTTTTTTACTGCATCTAACAGCGGTTTAGAAAAATACTGACGCGTACCCATTTCAACGTCCAAGCCATATAATGCAGAGTTAACGGTGCTGTGGGTACCTCCCCAGTCAGACATCACAAATCCCTGAAAATTCCACTCATTGCGTAATATTTTATTTAACAGGTAATCGTTTTCAGCACAATAGGCTCCCTGAAATTTATTATAGGCAGACATTACAGTGTATACATGAGCTTCCTCAACAGCAGCTTTAAAGGCAGGCAAGTAAATTTCCCGTAACGTACGTTCGTCCATTTTTACATTCACCGATCCGCGATTGGTTTCCTGATTATTTGCAGCAAAATGTTTCACACAAGCTGCAACACCTGCATTTTGAACTCCTTTTATGTACCCAACGGTTAGTTTAGAATTAAGCAAAGGATCTTCGCTAAAATACTCAAAAGTACGACCGTTTAAAGGAGTACGGGTAATATTTACTGCCGGCCCTAAAAGAATATCTTTTCCCCGAGTTTTTGCTTCTTCGCCAATTCCGGTCCCAAAAGCATAGGCCAGGTCAGTATTCCAGGTTGCAGCCAATGCCGATCCGGTTGGGAAAAATGTGGCAGAATCGGTGGTTAATCCAAGTGGATTCCAGGAGTTTTTACCCAATTCTTCGCGAATACCAAATGGGCCATCGGTATAATGCAATTCCGGAATACCTAATCTTTCAAGTCCTGCCGAGGTAAACATTCCGTTTCCATAGAGCATATTAATTTTTTCCTCTATTGTCATAGCTGAAATGATACTATCAATTTTCAATTCAACATGTAAAGAATTGTTTTTCAGTTTGTTTTCAGGAGGATTTGAAAAGGAAGATACCCTGAATGCAGAAAAGCCTACTGACATAATTATTACGGATACAATCAGCAATAATTTACAGTGAGATTTTGTGTAAAGATTGTTTTTTGTTGATTTGTTTTTCATAAGCGATTTAGAAATTAATTAAGAATTAAAGTTTAATATTATTTTGCCACAATGTCTAACGTCAGATTGTCAAATTTTGAAAAATGAAACTGGTTTTCTTCTAAAAGAAGCGTTAAAAGTAGTATCAAATATAAAACTAAATATTTATACCGAGGCAGTTTATCAGCCAAGAAGATAGGACAGGGAGCTTTTATTGAATAAGAATATTATAAGGTGAATCTGGCTTAGTGTGAAATGGTAGTGCAAATTTATAGTTGTTCGGAGATTTATTCTGTAAAAAAAAAGAACTATTTAATCCCTTTCAGAAATTAATCAGGGCTTTAATCTTCCTAAATTGCATTTTGATAAAAATCCGCATCAATAAATAACACTTCAATAGTTGATTTTGTTATTTTTGACCCCTTACAATACCTGATTTTATGATTATTGAAAGTAGAGCATTTGCCAGGGCTGGTTTGCTAGGCAATCCATCCGATGGTTATTTTGGTAAAACCATCTCTATCATAGTTAGAAATTTTTCTGCCACTGTTTCAATTTACGAAACCCCTGAATTAGTTATTGAAGATAGCGAAGAAGATATAAATCGGTTTCGCAATATATATCATATTGTCGATTCTGTAAAGCTGTCAGGCTACTATGGGGGAAACCGGTTAATAAAGGCGGCAATCAAAAAATTCTGCGAATATTGTTTAAAGGAAAGCGTTAAACTAGAACAAAAAAATTTCACCATTCGGTACCGAACTTCTATACCCCGTCAGGTAGGAATGGCTGGTTCCAGTGCTATTGTAACAGCAACCATGCGAAGTTTGATGCGGTTTTATAATGTTGAAATACCTGCTGAAGTTCTTCCAGGTATAATATTATCGGCCGAGGTAGATGAACTTGGTATAAATGCCGGATTGCAAGACAGAGTAATACAGGTTTATGAAGGATGCGTTTATATGGATTTTAATAAAAAATTTATGGACGAACATAATCATGGATATTATGAGCCTATAGATCCGGTATTATTGCCCAAACTTTATATGGCTTATAAAACTGAATTAAGTAAAGTGTCGGGTGCCACATTTAACAATGTTAAGGAACGGTATTTAAATGGAGATAAGTTTGTTATTGATGTTTTAGGAGAGTTGGCTGCTGTTGCTGAGCAAGGAAAAGATGCTCTGTTAGCTCGGGATTACTCTAAACTACATGGGTTAATTGATCGAAATTTCGACCTTCGTTGTAAAATAATGAATATTTCAGCTAGCAACATGGAGCTGGTTAATACTGCCAGATCTTGCGGCGCTTCTGCAAAGTTCAGTGGATCCGGAGGTGCAATTATAGGAATGTACGAAGACGATGAGATGTTACAACGTTTAATTGTTAATTTAAGAAGAATAAATGCCAGAGTTATAAAACCAATAATACTATAATATATGATCAAAAAAGCTGTAATACCTGCCGCAGGTTTGGGAACCCGTTTTTTACCTGCCACAAAAGCCCAGCCCAAAGAAATGTTGCCTATTATTGATACACCAACCATTCAATATGTAGTTCAGGAGTGCGTTGATTCCGGTATTGAAGATATTTTGATTATTTCCGGAAAAGGGAAACGCTCCATTGAAGATCATTTCGACCGTAACATAGAATTGGAATCACGCATCCAGGAAAAAGAGGATGAAGCTATATATAATCAGCTCCGGCATATTGAGAACATGGCTAATATTCATTTTATCCGTCAAAAAGAATTGAACGGCTTGGGCGATGCAATTTATCATGCCCGTTTTCATTGTGGTAACGAACCATTCGCAGTTCTCTTGGGCGATACCATTATAGATTCGGTAATTCCTGTTACCCAGCAATTAATCGATTCCTACGAGCAGTATCAACAAACGGTGATTGCGGTCGAAACAGTTCCCTGGGAAAAAGTTTCGCGGTATGGAATTGTAGGAGGTACTAAATTAAGCGATAAGATTCTTCAATTGACGGAATTAATTGAAAAGCCCGACCGCGATAAAGCTCCATCGAACCTAGCAATTGCAGGCAGATACATTCTTACTCCAGAAATTTTTCCTGCCCTCGAAAAAACCCAACGAGGCAAAGGGAATGAAATACAGCTTACTGATGCCCTTCGGTTAATGATGAAGACCGAAAGTATTGTGGCCACTCAAATTGAGGGTAAACGCTACGATATTGGAAATAAACTTGATTTTTTAAAGACTACAGTGGAATTTGCCTTACGGCGTAAGGAATTTTCGAAACCTTTTGAGCAATTTTTAAGAGAAACCATTAAAAGACTAGATGAACAGGTAAAATAGGATTTTGTATTGCTAGTTTAGCATGGACTTTACAAAAGTCAATTGTTTTTAAATTGAAATTTTTGCTTTACAAAAAAAAGTTTCGCCAAATGAAGGATTCTAAAACTCAGATACAAGAATTTGTAATTTCTGCTCCAAACTTTCATATGTCGAATGTAACTATCGACACAGTAATTTTTGGTTTTCATAAAGGGCAACTGAAAGTTTTATTGCAGCGTTTTTTAGATACCGATTATTATGTTTTGCCAGGTGGTTATATTGGCAAAGAAGAAAATATCAGTGATGCTGCTGTTCGAATTCTTAAGGAGCGAACAAGTTTAGATAATATCTATTTGGAGCAATTTTACACTTTTGGGAATACCAACAGACTTAATGTTGAATTATTAAACAAACTTATTCTCGAAAATCAATTACAGTTGACAAAAGATAATTGGTTTATTCAGCGGTATGTATCTATTTGCTATTATTCGTTAGTTAACTATGAAAAAGTTAAACCTGTTTCGGGGATGTTTTCACTCGAAAGTATTTGGTTTGATGTCTACAAGCTACCCTTATTGCTATTTGACCATAAGGAGATGATTATAAAGGCACTTGAAACGCTTCAATTTGATATAGACAGAAAGTTGAATGGGTTTAATTTAATGGGCGAGACATTTACAATGAAAGAGTTAAAAAGTCTTTATGAAGCTGTATTCCAAAAGAAAATTTTACGGGCGAATTTTCAACGGAAAATTCTAGGATTGGATATTGTAGAAAGGCTAGAAAAAAAATTCGACGGGAAGGCTCACAAAGCGCCTTATTTGTATAGGTTTAAATTATTAGGGAAATAAAAAAGCCGCATTAACGGCTTTTTTATTTTGTGCCCAGGATGAGACTCGAACTCACACGAGGTTGCCCCCACTACCCCCTCAAAGTAGCGTGTATACCAATTTCACCACCTGGGCATTTTTATTGACAGTTGATTATCAAATGTCATTTTTAAATCGAGCGCAAATATATTATTCTATTTTAATATCACAATCATCCTTTTCAACAAAAATATGAAAAATAAACATTCTCAAATTTCTATTATACTTTATAAAAACAGAAAACCCCAGCAAATACTGAGGTTTTGTACCCGGAACAGGACTCGAACCTGCACACCCTTACGAGCACTAGTCCCTGAAACTAGCGTGTCTACCAATTCCACCATCCGGGCTTAAGGCGTGCAAATTTAAAATAAAATATTGTAAATAGAGGCTCATAGATTAAAAAGAGCTATTTATTTTTTATATTCTTTTCAATTCGTTCTAATCTTCTGATTTTTAAAGTTCCCGACTTCTTTTTTCCGGGATCAACATAATCTACCCAGGCTATGAAAGTATTCATTTCATATGGTCGTAAGCGGGGCATTTTAATGAAATTAATATCTGCGTCGGCTAAAGCATAATTGTTAAAGAATTCGTGCCATATATCCAAATAATATTCTTTGGAATCAAGATTTGTTATTACTGTAATTCCGTTTTTATCCGTTATTCCTTCTACAACTGAATTAGTTTCATTATCCCAATCATGCAATGTAGGGTATAGAAGTACACTCGCATTTGGAACAGGATATCCTTTAATGTATTCTTTTACAATTATTTCGGCTGAAGTAGGTCTGAAAACATCGATAGTGAAATAGGAGGAGTTTTCAAATTCATCATTAAACACAGTTAATCTAACTTCGTAGGTACCAGGTCTGTTGTATATATGAATCGGAGACCAGACATAGGAGTATGAACCATCTCCAAAATCCCATTCACACTCATAGGCATTTCTTGATAAATTTTGAAACTCAACTTCGTCTCCCAAAATTATGGTGTTTTGCGAAATTGAAAAATCTGAGAAAGGTTGATCTACAAAAGTGCTTTCACATGCTGCAAATGAAAGTAGTATTGATAATATAACAATAGTTCTCATGGTTGAAGTATTTGGTTATTGCCCTAAATCCAAATATTATGCCAAGGTTTTTTTAAGGTAATATTTGGGGAGACATCAAATAAATATCTAACAAAATACCATTCGTTTTTTATGACCGTATCAGCAAGGAAATAACATCAAATAGTAAACGCCATGAGAAATTTAATGCTAATACTTGCAGTGATGTTTATAATTCCAATTTATTCATGTAGTTCTTCCAGAGATGTTTCTGAACGGCGGTCGTTAATGATGCCGAAAACATCTGATATGCCAAGAAATAGAAGCAAATTTCGAGAAATAGATTACTCTAAACGGAATAAACAGCAGACAAAACGGTCAAACGACCATTCAAGAAACTATTCTTATAACAGATGATTAAAAGCAGCCTTACTATTAAATAACAAAAAAAAATAAGTATTATGGTAACAGCACTAATTGTATCAATGATTGTATTGTGGTTGAAGGGAAAAAAAACGGATTCTGTTTCACTCGAAACTGTTATTGTAGATTGATTTATAATTAGGTACAATAGTGAAAATCCTTAAGTTATTAATTAAAAAATTAGGAGGTTTTTAAGAAACTTGAAATTAGACCTGCGACTTATTTTAGAAATTTACCATCAGAAATAATGGTCTCCTTTCAAGCTATAATTCTAAAGTATTTCTTTTTGGAGTCTCTTTGGAAATTAAGAGGAGCATTATAAAATCTAGTTGAACTTTTAAGGTTACAAAAGCTATTGAGCATGTCGAAAACTTTCCTTTTGAAAAGGGATATTTCTGCAAGCTCAATGGCTTTTACCTTTTTTAGTATATCTTATTCTCTTAAAAAATCTACCGGTATTTTTTTATCATATTTTGACTATTACTACATACAAGGCTTATATATCCCCCCTGTTTACTGTGAATCGTGAATCCAAATTGCCTAATTGATAAAGTTTTGGTTATTTTTGCTAGAATCGATAGGATATTTTATGTAACTAACTTTATGAAGAAAGAAACAAATAGAGATGATAGTCAAAATCGGAAATATGTAATTCTGAATAATATAGTTACGTTATTTTCAAATACAAATGATTTTGACGAGGTACTTTGGAATATATGTGGGATTATTCCTAAGGCTATAAGCGAAGATTCTGAGGTTTCTGTAAGGATAATAATAGATGATAAAGTATATTCAAAAAAAGCATTTAAAGAAACATCCAATCGTAAGGAATTTAAATTCGAACTTCCGGGGAATAGGGATGGTTCTATAGAAATTTTTTATGATAGGTTAAGTAACACCAGTTTTGAAAGCAATACCGATTTTTTGAAAACAATTGCTACTTTAATATCTGGAGCTATTTCAAAAAAATTGTTTGTTAATTTGTTACACGACTACACTGAGCGCTTAAAGGAATTAGAAGGTATTAAGCTAACATCTGAAGTCCTTAAAAAACGTACTACTTTGGAAGAATCGTTACTTGAAATTTGCAACATTCTTCCCGAGGCCTGGCAGTATCCTCCCTTTACAGCAGCCCGAATAACCTATAACGAAAAAGTATTTATCAGTAAAACCTTTAAAGAAACATCCTGGGTACAAAAGCAAACCTTTGAAACTCCTGACGGTAGACTTGGCATGATCGAAATATTTTATTTAAAAGAGTTCCCAGAGGCAGATGAAGGACCATTTTTAAAAGAAGAAAGGAACTTACTGGTGAATCTTTCAAACATTCTGGCGGGCTCTGCAACTAAGGATATTTTTGATAAATTACTTGCAGAAAACAAGGAAAGGGTAAAAGAATTAAATGCGATAAACCAAACCTCGCATATTATTAACCGGGGAATGACTACCGATGAAACCTTACAAAGAATTTGCAATATTCTTCCAAAATCATGGCAATTTCCAGAATATACTGCTGCAAGGATTGAATATGAAGGGCAGGTATATTCAAGTCGGAAGTTTAAGAACACTGCATGGTTTCAGAAAGAGAATTTTGTTACAATAGACAATAAAAAGGGAACAATAGAGATATATTACCTAAAAGAATTTCCAAGGGAACATGAAGGCCCATTTTTAAAAGAAGAGCGACACCTGTTGGTTAACATTTCCAAACTTATTAGTGGTTACCTAAATAACTATAAAGGACGGGATATTATTTATAAAGTTCCCGAGCCTAATAATAGCGGTCATAAATCTGATGAATACAGAAATTCTTTAATAAGAAATAAGCAACCACTGCAGTTATTTTTCAATAAACAAGTACTCGACAAATACATTTATCTTGACATGATGAAATATAAGGTCAAAGATATTTTGTTTGTGGCGACCCTTTACGACGCTTTTATTCTCGAAAACGAAGATAATTTCTTTGAACAATTCATGGGGGAGATATACCAGTATAGCTTGTTTTCATTACCGCGGATTACTGGAGTTACTTCGGCTTCTGAGGCACTCGAATTAATTGATTCGACCCGTTTCGATCTGGTAATTTTGATGGTTGGTATGGACTTTGAAACCCCCATTGAATTAAGTAAAAAAATAAAGCAAAAAGATAATAATCTGCCTGTTTATTTGCTCTTGAACCAGAAAAGCAATATTAAGCATTTCGAAGAACTTGTACCTACTATTAAATCTGTCGATCGTCTTTTTATTTGGAATGGTAATTCACAAATTATTTTTGCTATTGTAAAGTCAATAGAGGACAATGCAAACGTCGAAAATGATACCAAAACAGGATTGGTTAGGGTTATTTTACTCGTAGAGGACTCGGCCCGGTATTATTCTAAATACCTCCAAATTCTTTACTCTATTGTATTTGGGCAAATACAAAAGATATTGCCGGAGGTTGAAAAAAATGAGATGAACAAAATCAGCAAAATGCGTTCGAGGCCTAAAATACTTCTTGCAACGAATTATGAAGATGCCGTATTTATCTTTAATAAATATAAAGATTTTCTACTGTGTATTATTTCCGATATGGAATTTGACCAGCAAGGGAAATTGGATAAGAATGCTGGCGTTAGGTTTATTAAATATGCTCAATCACAAATAATTAGTCTTCCAATAATTCTTCAATCATCAGATAAACAAAATGAGAAGATTGCAGACCGTCTTGGTGTAAGGTTTATAAACAAAAATTCGGAAAGCCTCTCAACCGATCTTAAAAATTTCTTGACCTACTATCTCGGTTTCGGTGATTTTATATTCCGAAACAAAGAGGGAAACAAAATTGCTGTTGCACGTTCGCTGAGGGAATTTGAAGAAATGCTTGAATATATACCTGAAGAATCCCTTTATTTTCATGGGATAGACAATCAATTTTCGTTATGGCTCATGGCTAGGGGCGAGATCCAATTGGCCAAATCCCTAAACCCTATTAAAATAAGTAACTTCGAAACATTAGAAGATTTTCGGAAGCATTTTATTGCAGCAATTAAGGTTTATCGGGAAGAAAAGAAAAAGGGCAAAATTCTGGGTTTTGATGAAACTTCCGTACTAGACGAAAAAAATATCGTAAGTTTTGCTGGCGGTTCACTCGGAGGAAAGGGGAGAGGTTTGGCTTTTATAAATACCTTGATTTATAACCTTGATTTTTCAACATTTACTCAAGAAATCAATATTAGAACCCCTATTACAGTTATCATTGGTACAGATGAGTTTGAAAATTTCATGGAGAAGAACCATTTGTTCGAAAAGATTTTTAGCCCAAGCATTTCTTTTGAGGAAATTAAGCAGCATTTTATGGATGCCCATCTATCGAACTCTCTTATTAAGAAATTGGAGGTTTTTGTTTCTCAGGTACTTAAGCCAATAGCTGTTAGGTCATCTAGTATTTCAGAAGATTCTATAACACAGCTATTTGCAGGTGTTTTCGATACATTTATTGTGACAAATAACCTTAAAAATAAGAAACAGACTGTTGATCGCTTGACCAAAGCAATAAAAATGGTGTATGCATCGGTATATTCTGACAATGCCCGAACTTATTTCAAAGCTGTACAGCACAAAGTAGAAGAAGAAAGAATGGCTGTAATATTGCAGGAATTAGTTGGTTGTCAATATGATAATTATTATTATCCACATATTAGTGGCACAGCTCAATCATATAATTATTACCCAATAGCTAATATGAAGCCTGAGGAAGGATTTGCTGTTGCGGCTGTTGGTTTGGGTTATTATGTTGTGGGAGGAAGTAAATCGTATCGGTTTTCTCCTAAATATCCCAATATTGATATTTATACAACCAAGGACTTGCTAAACAGTACTCAGGTTAACTTTTATGCGGTTGATATGTCCCAAAAAAATGTAGATTACATTAAAGAGGGTGAAATGGCCTCCCTGGCGTTACTCGATATTAGTGATGCAGAAAAACATCGCTCAATTAAGCACTGTGCATCAGTCTATAATCCAGATAATGATCGGGTGGAAACCGGTTTGGATGCTTATGGTCCCAGGATAATTAATTTCGCAGATATTTTAAAATATAACTACATACCGCTTGCTCAGACCATCGACCTTATGTTGGACACAATCAAAGAGGCTCTTGGTTCTCCGGTTGAAATTGAATATGCTGTTGATTTGAACAAAACTATCAATAACCTGCCGTCTTTTTATTTATTGCAAATCAAACCTTTGGTAAGTAGTCAAATAACAAATGAAGTGGTAATTGACATACCCGATAAAGCCAAAACTGTTTTATATACTGAATCGAGCTTGGGAAATGGTGAGATTGATTATATAAAGGATGTTATTTACATTGATGTGTCCAAATTTAACAAGCTCGAAACACTTGAAATGGTTAAGGAAATTGAGATGCTGAACCAAAAAATGCTTAAAGAAAACAGGAAATATATTCTTATCGGTCCCGGACGGTGGGGAACACGCGATCAATATCTGGGACTTCCGGTGGTCTGGTCGCAAATCTCTAATGCAAAAATAATCGTCGAAATAAGCTTGGCAAATTACCCGTTAGATTCATCCTTGGGCTCTCATTTCTTTCACAATGTTACTTCAATGAATATAGGATACTTATCCGTCTTAGACACTTCAAAAACCGATTATATCGGATGGGGAATCCTTGACAAACAAAAAATTATTAATCAAACAAAATATTTCAAGCACATTCAGTTTAAAAATCCATTACTAATTCTGATGAATGGCAAAAAAAGGATTTCCAGTATAATTTTCAACGAATAATCTATGAATAAAATTACAGTTGGCATATTTGATGAACATGTAATTGTGCAGGAAGGGATTGTAGCCTTATTTAGGGATAATGAATCTATTGAAGTAGTATTAGCCACCGGCGATATGATGGAATTGATTAGTGCAATCAAAATGTCTGCTATTAATGTATTGATTGTCAATGTTCACGTTTTAAGTACGGATATTCTTAACCTTATAACCCAATTGAATGCAAGCTTTCCAAAAACAAAAATACTGATACTGTCGGTTCAAAATAAAGACGAAGTGATATTAAGAACTATTAAAGCTGGAGCAAAAGGTTTTTTATCTAGCAATTCTGGTATGAACGAACTAGTGGAGGCAATTTACACACTTCGTGGAGGTTATGATTATTATAGTAAATCAATAACTCAAATAATCCTTAACGGTTACATTGAGAATATTAAGTTAGACAAAAAGAAGCAACGAGCTGACATAAAAATGTTAAGTTCAAGAGAAATTGAAATCCTAAATCTTTGGGGAAAAAACTATTCGAACAAAGCTATTGCCGATAAGTTATTTATAAGCCTTAGAACTGTTGAATCGCACAAAAACCATATAATGCAAAAGCTAAATCTAAACACTACAGTAGATTTGGTAAAGTTTGCCATAAAAAACAATATTATCGAAATCGAGTAGAGATTATTCGACCCTTTTGGGTTCGTTAAATTCTCTCCCTGCCTTTTGCAATTGTTGTTTTAGTTGGAGTATTCTTAAAAAATAAAGGTGCTTATTTTGATTTTTTAAATATTATCTCTTATAGTAATGAAGGAGTCTTCCTTTAAGAACGTTTGGTTTCTCAATTCAGAGTCTGCCCATAATGTCCGTTTTCTTCGTATTGTTTGTCGCAAAAATGCTCATTTACTTTAGAAAACTACGCCACTCGACTTTATATACAGACTCTATTTATATTTGTTGGATATTGTCCGAAGAATTGTAACATCAAATTAGTTTTCCCGCTCCAGTAAATATTTTTCAGAAGTGTACTGAAATCTATCAGTAAAACACTTAAAAAAAGTCATCAGAAAGCATTATTGATCTTGCTTTTTCTACTTTCGTTGAAGGAGGAAAGATTTTATTTTTTTATAGAAATTGCTATAACCAATTGATATCTTTTTGTATTGACTCTTTTTTACCCTAATAAAATAAACAAAATGTCTAGAATTTTAGAAGTTAGTTTAAACGAATTTATGACGAAAGTCATAGCTAAGAACCCTGGTGAAGTTGAGTTTCACCAAGCAGTGCAAGAAGTTGCAGAATCGTTAATGCCTTTTATCGAAGACAATCCAAAGTACAAGCATGCCAAAATATTGGAACGGATTGCAGAACCTGAGAGGGTTATCATGTTTCGTGTACCATGGATTGATGATAAAGGAAATATCCAGATTAACAGGGGGTGCCGAATTGAAATGAATAGTGCAATTGGTCCATATAAAGGAGGATTACGGTTTCACCCAACAGTAAATTTAGGAGTACTTAAATTTTTAGCATTCGAGCAGGTATTTAAAAATAGTCTTACCACATTGCCGATGGGCGGCGGAAAAGGAGGATCTGATTTTGATCCGAAAGGGAAATCGGATAATGAAGTAATGCATTTTTGCCAAAGTTTTATGTCGGAGCTTTATCGTCATATTGGACCTGATACGGATGTTCCAGCTGGCGATATAGGCGTTGGTGGTCGCGAAATAGGCTATTTGTTCGGTCAGTATAAGCGTCTCAAAAACGAATTTACCGGGGTGTTGACTGGTAAAGGACTTGGTTGGGGGGGGAGTTTGATAAGACCCGAAGCTACAGGATATGGTTGCGTTTACTTTGCTGAAGAAATGCTTAAGACCAGACATACTGATTGCCGCAATAAAACTTTTGTTATTTCGGGTTCAGGAAACGTTGCTCAGTATGCTGTAGAAAAAGTCATACAATTAGGCGGAAAAGTAGTTACTTTGTCCGACTCCAACGGATTTATTCATGACCCAGATGGTATTGATGCTGAAAAACTCAATTTTGTTCTGGAACTCAAAAATGTGAAACGGGGACGCATCAGTGAGTATGCCGATAAGTATAAAAAAGTTGAATATTTTGAAGGTCGTACCCCATGGGGAGTTAAATGTGATATTGCCTTGCCTTGCGCCACCCAAAATGAGGTGAACGAAATTGATGCCCAAATGCTCGTTAGAAATGGTTGCATTGCTGTTTCAGAAGGAGCTAACATGCCTTCTACTCCTGAAGCTATTAGCGTATATCAAAACGCAAAAATTCTCTATGGACCTGGAAAAGCTGCAAATGCTGGTGGTGTAGCTACCTCCGGTTTAGAAATGACCCAAAACTCAATGCGTTTAAATTGGTCGCGGGAAGAAGTTGATTCCAAATTACACCAAATAATGGTTAACATTCACGAGGCATGCTTAAAATATGGTCGTGAAAATAAAGAGTACGTAAATTATGTTAATGGTGCAAATGTCGCAGGCTTTATTAAAATAGCCGATGCAATGATTGCTCAGGGAGCTGTATAATTCGCGCCATTATTTTTATTTTACAAATTTAGGCATACTTGCCTGTAGATCATCAATCAAAGAAAGCCGGGTTTTCCCGGCCTTTCTTTTTATACGAACTATTGCTTAATATAATTGGTTAATACAAATAGTAAGGTTGGCTTTCGATTTCTTCGAAATAGTTACTTTTGCCGCCTTAAATTTCCGAAAATAAATGTTTAAGATTAAAATATGGGTTCAAATAGAAAAGACGAAGCATTGAATTATCACTCTGAAGGAAGACCCGGAAAAATTCAGGTTATTCCTACTAAGCCTCATACTACACAGCGAGATTTGGCACTTGCCTATTCTCCGGGTGTGGCAGAGCCATGTCTCGAAATAGAGAAAAACCCACAAGATGCATATAAATATACTGCTAAAGGCAATTTAGTTGCAGTCATTTCTAATGGGACAGCTGTATTGGGATTGGGAGATATTGGAGCTCTGGCGGGGAAACCTGTTATGGAAGGGAAAGGTCTTTTGTTTAAAATTTTTGCAGATATCGATGTTTTCGATATTGAGGTAAATGAAAAAAATCCGGAAAAGTTTGTTCAGATAGTAAAAGCAATTTCGCCGACTTTTGGAGGTATTAATCTTGAAGATATTAAAGCACCTGAATGTTTCGAAATCGAAGACCGCCTTAAAGAAGAATTAGACATTCCGATAATGCACGACGATCAGCATGGAACGGCTATTATTTCAGGAGCAGCTCTTCTCAATGCTCTTGAAATTACAGGAAAGAAAATTCAAGATATTAGGATTGTAGTAAATGGAGCTGGTGCAGCAGCCTCATCTTGCGCTAAATTGTATATCCATTTAGGGGCCAAACTCGAAAATATTGTGATGGTCGATAGCAAAGGTGTAATTTCGGTTCGCCGCAAGGATCTAAATAGTCGGAAACTTCCATTTGCAACAAAGCGAAATGTGAAAACGCTTGAAGAAGCATTGAAAGAGGCAGATGTGTTTCTGGGCCTTTCTGTAGCCGATGTTCTTTCCCAAAAGATGATTCAAAGTATGGCTTCTGATCCCATTGTTTTTGCTTTAGCCAATCCGAATCCCGAAATTTCGTATAATCTTGCCATTACTTCCCGCCCTGACATTATTTTTGCAACCGGTCGCAGCGACCATCCAAATCAGGTTAACAATGTTCTGGGCTTTCCCTATATTTTCAGAGGCGCACTTGATGTAAGGGCGACTTGTATTAATGAAGAAATGAAAGTTGCTGCAACATATGCCATAGCCAACCTTGCTAAGGAACCTGTGCCTGAAGTGGTAACCGTAGCATATAATTCATCCCACTTAAGTTTCAGCCGTGAATATATTATTCCTAAACCTCTCGATCCACGACTTCTTGTAACCGTAGCTCCATCTGTTGCTAAAGCGGCTATTGAAAGCGGAATAGCCAAACTGGAAATTTCTGATTGGGATGCTTATATAGAAGAGCTTCATCACCGCATGGGTATCGACAATAAACTTATGCGTGGATTGACTGAAAAGGCAAAAGAAAATCCCAAACGTGTGGTTTTTGCCGAGGCCAATCATTTAAATATGCTAAAGGCTGCTCAGGTTGCACGTGACGAAGGAATATGTATACCAATTTTATTAGGAAATGAAGACCGCATTGAGAAAATAATTGCCGAAAACAATATCGATCTGGCAGGTGTAGAAATCATCAATATGCGCCATGATCGGGAAGAGGAACGTCGGAGCCGTTATGCTAATTTGCTTACAACCAAAAGGCAAAGGGAGGGGATGACATACCGTGAGGCTTATGAAAAAATGTTTGACCGAAATTATTTTGGCATAACTATGGTTGAGGCAGGAGAGGCAGATGCCTGTATAACTGGAGTGTATACCAAATTTGACGACGCCATCAAACCCGCTATCGAAATTGTAGGCATGCGCGATGGACTTAAGCATATTGCCGGATTGAATATTGTAAACAACAAGCTGGGAACTTTCTTTTTTGCTGATACAATGATAAACAGGAGTCCTAATGCTGTTTCGCTTACCGATATTGTATTATTGACTCATGAATCAGTAAAACTGTTTAATATAACCCCTGTAATGGCAATGCTTTCGTACTCTAATTTTGGGGAACGAAATATTGGAAGTCCTGCTATTGTGCATGAAGTTGTATCGCATATCCATAAAGAGCATCCTGAAATATTAATCGATGGCGAAATGCAGGTAAATATTGCCCTGGATAAAAAATTGAGGCATGAAAAATTCCCTTTTTCCAAAATCAATAATATGGATGTCAATACGCTAATATTTCCAAACTTAAATTCGGCTAATATTTCCTATAAGTTGATGCTGGAAATAGGAATGAGCGAAACTATTGGCCCCATTCAAATGGGCTTAAATAAGCCAATTCATATTCTGAACATGGAAAGTTCGGTCAGGGATATTGTTAACATGGTTGCTATAGCTGTTATTGATGCAGGTTTTGAAGAACAAAAAGGAAAAAAATAATACCCCGAATTAGTTTGCCAAGCATAAATGAAAAGTGAATAATACTATGAGAACAGCTGAATTGTTTAAAATTCGGCTGTTTTTATTAGGGGTTAACTGATAGATTATTTTAGTGAGAAAAAAGAATTCACTATTTGAACTATTCTATCTGAAAACTGGAATTTCGGGAGCTCGGGTTACAAAGCTCTCCGGAGATAATAATTGTTCGCCTGAGATGGCTATAGAATTTGTACGACTGTAATTTGGCTTATTGGGATATAAATAAAAACGAATTTCAAGGGTGTTAAAAACAAGCCGTTCATTACGAATGCGGATTCCAAGGCTTAATCCTGAATGTACAGGGTTTATAAATATATTTTTATTATCGCTTAGCCAACTAAATTCAGCCGAGGCAAAAAATACAAATCGGAAATTATAAAAATACCATGGAGAAAAGCAAACGGTCTCCAAGTTGATATTTAACCTTTGGTTACCGCGAATTGAATCGTTCAGAAAACCACTAAG
>JAIFLU010000152.1 GCA_020048915.1 Bacteroidota bacterium
TATTTAGGGAAATTATGATTAAGCTTGTATTATAAATAAAATCGATTTAAAAAAAAATACATGAAAACTAACCACTTACATTTCAACACTATCCTTTTAGGACTTCTGCTTTTCACTGTTTTTTCATTGTCTTCTTGTAAAAAGGATGAAGTGAATCCCGATTATGTTGGAACCTGGGCTGCAACCGGAAGTTTTAATACCGGGAGCGTAAATTTGGAAATGAAAGACCAGTTTACCCTGTCAAAAGGATCCTATTCAGAAATTATTCTGATAAAAGACCCTGATACCAATAAATGGCTCGAATATATGGCTCAAAAAGGGACGATTTCGGTTACCGACAGCACCATAAATTTCACCCTTTTGGAAGTAGGAATTTCAACCATAGAACCTATTACTTCGAAGCCTACCGGTATTATTACCTATTACAAAAAAGGTCAGACGCAGTATGATATTCTCTTAAGTGAATTTGGATTTGGAGAAACGGTAACTTCAAAATATTCGATTTCGGGTGGAGCTATTACTTTAAAAACCGATTATAATAAAGATGGGGATTATGATGATGAAAATGAATATGCTTCGTACTTAAAAATCTAGCGTTTTATTATTAATCGTTGTTATTCAAATAATTATTAAGCTGGTACGCAAAAAAAAAACGTGCCAGCAATCAAAAAAGGCCATTTACAATTCAATGTCGTTTAGTTAAGAAGTAGGCTTCGACTCCGCTCAGCCTGACAAATTGGTATTTATGTCACACTGAGCGGAGTCGAAGTGTGAATTAATTATTCAATTCCTAAACAAAACGACATTGAATTACAATTCAGCTTTCAGCCCTTTAAAATAGTTCCATAAAGGATCTTCAGGCAGCGGTGCTTCAATAAAAATTTCATCGTGCTTAACCGGATGTTTAAATTTTATGCTTTTAGCATGCAGGAAAATCCCTCCATCTGGATTAGATCGGGCATAGCCATATTTTAGGTCTCCCCGGATTGGGCAACCAATTTTCGCCAACTGACATCTGATTTGATGATGTCTCCCTGTTTCAATCCGAACTTCCAGCAAAAAATATTTGTCAGATGCTCCCAATAACTTATAATGCGTAATAGCTTGTTTTGAAGTTGGTACTTCCTTATCAAAACAATACGATTTATTTTTTTCGGTATCGCGCTTTATATAATGGATCAGTGTATCTTCATTTTTGGGAGGCTGCTGTTGCACAACTGCCCAGTATACCTTTTCGACTTGCCGCTCCTGAAACATCTCATTGAGCCGTTCCAATGCCTTAGAAGTCCGTGCAAATAAAACCACACCACTTACAGGGCGGTCAATTCGGTGAGTAACTCCCAGAAAAACGGCTCCCGGTTTGTTATATTTACGTTTGATATAGGCTTTTACTTTATCTTCAAGTGCTTCGTCGCCTGTTTTATCTTTTTGAACGATATCCGATACTTGCTTATTGATAGCAATAAGATGATTGTCTTCGAAAATTATCTCCATTCCTGTTTGTTAATATTGCTCCTTTTCATTTGGAAAGTCTTTTGTGCGCACATCCGAAATATAATGCTCCACAGCACCTTTAATTTCACTAAAAAGGTCGTGATACCGACGAAGGAATCGTGGCGAAAATTCTTGTGTTATCCCCAGCATATCGTGCAATACAAGAACTTGTCCGTCAACCTGTCCACCTGCTCCAATACCAATAATTGGGATTTTCACAGCAGCAGCAACTCTTCCGCCTAAATCAGCAGGAATTTTTTCAAGTACAATACCAAAACAGCCTAGTTCTTCAAGAAGTTTGGCATCTTCAACTAGCTTTATAGCTTCCGCTTCATCTTTAGCACGAACTACATAGGTTCCGAACTTATGAATCGATTGTGGCATAAGTCCCAGGTGACCCATTACCGGAATACCAGCACTTAAAATACGTACTACCGACTCCCGGATTTCGCTTCCACCTTCCATTTTTACCGCTCCGGCACCGGTTTCTTTCATAATCCGGATGGCTGATTCAAGTGCAACTTTTGAATTCCCCTGGTAGGTACCAAAAGGCAAATCGACTACAACCAACGCCCTGCTTACAGCCCTAACAACAGAAGCTGCATGGTAAATCATCTGATCGAGCGTAATTGGCAGGGTGGTTTCGTAACCGGCCATTACATTCGAAGCCGAATCGCCAACAAGGATAATATCTATCCCAGCTCCATCTAAAATACGAGCCATGGAAAAATCATAACCTGTTAACATGGCTATTTTCTGACCCCGGAACTTCATTTCCTGAAGTACGTGCGTGGTCACTTTTCTTACATCTTTATGAACCGACATATGCTTTTCTTTTTACTGCCATCAAAGGTACAAATAAAACCAATACGACATTTCTGCCATGTTGTCACCTCACCAAACCGGCACATCCGCCAATAAAACCAGTCGTGTCATATTTTCGTTTCAGTTTGACAGTATTTTTGAAATGGCATAATGATTGAATAAGAGAACCTGGATTTAAAAACCAAAGAAAAATTAAACAGACAAAAATATTTAAACATGGGCAAAATTATTGGAATTGACTTAGGTACAACAAATTCCTGTGTGTCAGTAATGGAAGGAAACGAACCTGTTGTTATTGCAAACAGCGAGGGAAGAAGAACCACACCATCGGTGGTAGCATTTATAGATAACGGTGAACGCAAAGTTGGAGATCCTGCAAAACGGCAGGCTATTACCAATCCAAAACATACTATTTACTCCATAAAACGGTTTATGGGCGAAACTTTCGACAAAGTTACCATGGAAGTACAACGGGTACCTTATGTTGTTGAGCGTGGCCCTAACAATACTCCCCGCGTAAAAATTGATGACCGTCAATATTCCCCTCAGGAAATTTCAGCGATGGTTCTGCAGAAAATGAAAAAAACCGCTGAAGATTATTTAGGACAGGAAGTAACTGATGCGGTAATTACCGTTCCTGCATATTTTTCGGACTCACAGCGTCAGGCAACCAAAGAAGCTGGTGAAATTGCAGGTTTGAATGTAAAACGTATTATCAATGAGCCTACCGCTGCTGCATTGGCATATGGGATGGACAAAAAGAACCACGATATAAAAATCGCTGTTTTCGACTTAGGAGGAGGAACGTTTGATATTTCGATCCTCGAACTTGGCGACGGCGTTTTCGAAGTTAAATCGACAAACGGCGATACCCACCTTGGTGGAGACGATTTTGATCAGGTAATTATCGATTGGTTGGCTTCGGAATTCTTAAAAGAAGAAGGCCTTGACCTCCGTAAAGATCCTATGGCACTGCAACGTTTAAAAGAAGCTGCTGAAAAAGCCAAAATAGAGTTATCCAGTGCTACTAACACTGAAATAAACCTGCCATATATTATGCCGGTAAATGGCATACCAAAGCACCTGGTAAAAAGCCTGACACGGGCTCAATTCGAAAAACTAGCAGATACGTTGATCCAACGTACTGTTGAACCTTGCAAACTTGCTCTTCGCGATGCCGGACTCAATGCTTCGGAAATTGATGAAGTAATTTTGGTTGGAGGGTCAACCCGTATGCCAGCTATTCAGGCAATTGTTGAGAAATTTTTTGGCAGAGTACCTTCCAAAGGAGTAAATCCTGATGAAGTAGTTGCTGTTGGAGCCGCAATTCAGGGTGGTGTTTTAACCGGTGAAGTAAAAGACGTTTTATTACTCGACGTTACTCCGCTTTCGTTAGGTATCGAAACCCTTGGCGGTGTTATGACCCGATTAATCGAATCGAATACCACTATTCCTACCAAGAAAACCGAAACCTTTACCACTGCTGCCGATAACCAGTCATCTGTAGAAATACATATTAACCAGGGTGAACGGCCAATGGCTAAGGATAACAAAACTATCGGACGGTTCCACCTCGATGGAATTCCTCCATCACCCCGAGGTATACCTCAAATTGAAGTTACCTTTGATATTGATGCAAATGGTATTTTGCACGTATCGGCTAAAGATAAGGCCACCGGAAAATCTCAAAGTATCCGTATTGAAGCATCTTCGGGCTTAACCGACGCTGAAATCGACCGGATGAAAAAAGAAGCCGAAGCCAACGCCGACAGCGATCGTAAAGCAAAAGAACAGATAGATAAGTTAAATGCTGCTGACAGTTTGATTTTCCAAACCGAAAAGCAATTAAAGGAATTTGGCGACAAGCTCCCAGCCGATAAAAAAGGCCCAATTGAAGCAGCTTTAACCAAACTGAAAGAAGCCCATAAGTCGCAGGATATTGCTGCCATTGATGTTGCAACGGAAGAATTAAACAAAGTTTTCCACAGTGCGTCGGAAGAAATGTACAAAGCCAGTCAGGCAAATGCTTCTCAAAACGGAGGCCCTTCAGACCCTGGTGCTGGACAACAACAGCAAGAGCAGGGAACAGGATCAAAATCGAAAGATCAGGAAGTAACCGATGTAGATTTTGAAGAAGTTAAATAAAGTCGATTAAAAACGATTATCAAAAAATAGGCAAACCGCAGTAAACATATGATTTACTGCGGTTTTTGTTTATATAATTATTGAGTTCGATTTTTACCATTTATTTGTACCATACTATTTGCCATTAAAGTATGCCCATGTGGCAAATGAAAAAGTTCGTCTATGCTCTCTAAGAACAAATCGACAGAGTATTCTCACATAAAAATCTTACTGCATGAAAGAGTTACCCAACACCAAAGTAACCGTTAGGTTTCGAAAGATCGAAGACCGAGAAGAGCTCTTGTTTTCCTAAATAAAAAAGCGGATAGCCAAAGAAATTTAAGCGTTTCCTATGTTTGTAAAATTTTGGTACTTCAACCATAGGATTATCTTTGTACCCGTCGAAAACCCTTACGCTGTTTCCCATCACTTGGGTTTCATCAGTATTCATTCGGCTTACAAGTATGATACTTTTTACCCCGGTCCAGCTTCAAGCCAGCGCATAAGCGAGGTAAGCTTTTCCATCATCGAGTAATTTTGTTAATCATTCATTTCTAAAATCAGTACCCAGTCGTTCCCGTTTTCCAGGTTTCCCGGTGGATCAAATTCGGCAATCTCGGCTTTTCTTAATTTTTGGCCATCAATTACGCTGCCATCACGCGGGCAAAACCAGGAAAGCGTGAATTCACCCCCCTTTAAATTTCCCTGATTCAGGCTGATCGATCTCCCATTGTAACTGTATACCATCAAAAACTTTTCACTACGAAGGGCCACCTGATAATTGTATCGTTCACCCTGATTGGCAATCAGGGACTGATCGGGAACTAATTTTGTAAACTGATATTTCAGCATCAGGTTTTTAAGGTGCTTCATCTGAGAGGCACCAGGACTATTGATGGCCTCTGTCCACGATTGTCGGGCACCATAGGCCCCTGGTTTTCCGTCGGGTTTGTAAAATTGCATCACCGAATTATTTCCATAGGTAAATCCACAAGCTCCTGAAAAAACCGACCAGTAGGCATATCGGCGCAAATCATTGTCGTTCCAGCGGGGTTGAAGCGTATCGTGTAGTCCTTGAGGAATTCCTTCGTATGAAGGTTCACCGTCGAGAGTCGGTTTTACCGGCGACTTCTGATAATCGTTGGCAACATAGCGCCAGTTATCTTCACCATAGCTTGTTTCGTTTCGCGCTGTATCCTGGTCGTATCGGCGATGGCCCGACTGGAACATATTGAAATCGAGCCAGGGCTCTTTGTGAAACCAGGTAGACGATTGTGTCCTCCCAAACGGATGGAAAGTAACCAGATGATCCGGAGCAAACTTTTTAAGCGTTTTTCCAATGGCTTGCCAAACCTGAATCGAATCGCTACCACGTATATCGCCACCGTTCAGCCAAACTACGTTAGATTGGTTACGGTATCTTTTTGCGAGAAATTCGGCGTATTTTTCGGCTTGATCCCTACAAGTATTTCCGGCTTTTACATTCGAACCCCAAACAGGAACCAAACCAATATAAATCCCTTTTTCGGCTGCCTTTTCTAAAACATAATCCACATGGTCCCAATAATCGTATTGCATTGGGTCTTCAAAGGTATTCCCATCAGTAACCAGCGGAGTTGCTATATTCATTTCAATTAAGGCCGAATCGCCATATGAATTTTTTGTATTTAAAGAATGTAATACCATAACCTGAACGACATTGAATCCTTTAGCTGCGCGGTCAGTCAAATACTTTTCAGCCTCTTCACGATTGAGTTTTGTAAAAAGTAGCCAGCCGGTATCACCCAACCAGAAAAATGGATTGCTTTTTTCATCTACAAAAAAACGATGATTTTCGGATACTTTCAAGGCAGGCAGACCTTTTTTTTCTGACTGAACACTTTGTGAACTAGCTCCGATTACTAATGTCAGGACTAGTAAAAACGAAGCAATAAATATTTTTTTCATATAATCTATTTGATCTTTAACATCTGCGATTCCCTGTCAGTCCAGGATGGCTTTTACTCAATATTTTTATATTTCACCACCGCTTCCTGTCCTTTTTCAAGTGTCAGTTCGTATTGTTTGACAGCAATTTGTTTGATGGTTGCGGTTTTGCAAACCGGTTTCGTTTGACTTTTAAACTTCAGGGTTCCAGTTCCTTCATCCGAATTTACTCTGATTTCTTTTGTGCTGCAATACAAATGGATTTTTCCGTTGGGTGTTGGAACATCACCTTCCATCCAAAGCAAATCGCCCAGACAAGGTTCTACTAGATAAGTCTGATATCCCGGAGAAGTAGGTTTAACCCCCAAATAATATTTGCCTAACAGGTAAATTGGGCTGGCACCCCAGGCATGGCAAAGGCTTTTCCCAAACGGACGGCCATACATGGCAAGCAGCTCAGGGTTTTTTTCCTGTGGATTGTATTTTTCCCAGAACGAAGTTGCTCCCAGGTTAATCATACCACCCCAATAGTTGCGTAATTCATCGAGTACATGTTTTTGTTCGCCAAGGGCACACAAAGCTTCCAACTCATAAAAACGCATGTATGGCGTAGTAATTTTTAAAGCATTTGGGTTGAGCAACATATTCTCTTTTACCGCCCTGGTTTTATCCTGGTCGAGATAATCGAACAACACGGCAAACATATTGGTAAACGGGGTTACCTGTGAGCTTTTCACTCCATTCTCACGGTTGTGGATAAAAGCATTTTCCTTGTCGGACCAGAAAGCGGTGAAAAGCTTCGATTTCAGGTCGTAAGCCAATTGGTTGTATATTTTTGCGTTTTCAGCATCGTTCATCAGGTTGGCGCACAAACCCATCGTTTCGAGACTGCGACAAAAAAGCAACTGTTCAAAGCTCACCTCTCCTGCCTTACTCATATCAAAGTCGGCCCAGTCAATAAACACCCAGTCACCGGCCAGACCCTGCATCATCCCGTTTTTATTGCGGTGCGAAAGGCAATACTCCATCAGCGATTTCATACGTGGGTATAATTGTTCAATGAGTTGTTTGTCTCCGGTATATTGATAATAATCGTACACACCCATAAACCAATAGAAAGTGTAATCCATAATGGTATTGATGTGGCTGGTAACTGGATCCTTTCCGCGCAATGCAAAAGTGGTGCGGGTTACCGAGGGTGAGTCAAAAAACAAATAGTAATTCATCAGATAGCTTTGGTATGCATCGCCACTCCACATCCAGCGGTCGCGTTTAATACCATCCATAAAAAATTCGCGAGTAGTCAGATGAAGCGTATATGCCCCAACTTCCCATATTTTATTGAGCTGATCATCGTTGCAACGAAAACTACCTTTGTATTCAAGTGGAAGATACTCATATAACATCGACAGCGAATCGTATGTAAGCGAAGTTTCTTTTTCAACATAAACATACCGGAATGCTTTTGAGCCGGAAACATTAAAATCCTGAGCCGAAGGATGATCAACAGGAATACGGTCCAGCGTTTCGCAATAATCAACCGACAAAGCTTCTTCGGGTGATTCACCGTAATAGATATTCAAAGTGCCACTTCCTTTCAGCCCATTAAATTGAACGTAACCAAAAGTTTCTTTCCCGAAATCGTAAAGTGTACCGTTATTCCTTTTTTCGCTTGAAACAGCAAACATGGGTTGGGTTGCCAATTTGAAACGTGAAGGAGGTGTGTCGGGCGAATTAAAATTCCATGATGCCGCGTTTAGATATACTGTGCCTGAAGAAGTATCGGAGGCCTTGCCCGATTCATCAATCCATTCCTTATCTTCGAAGGTAACCTGCCAGGAATTATCCGACTGAATGGTTTTACCATCGATATAAATAGCAGGAATACCAGCCTGATTGTGTACTTTAATGTTTAGTGAATGTTTTCCGGCGGGAATGGTTACATGTTGCGGAGAGCCAAAAAGCAATTTGCCGTCGAGTTTAACATTATACTGGCCTTCAACCTCTATATGAATGGTTTCTTCTGCTGCCAGATCAAGCTTTTTAGAGAATTCTACCAGTACAAAATGACTATCCATTTTCCAGAAAGGAGGGAGAAAAGTCCCGCGCTCAGTTCGACGGTTTTGTACCTGATTTCCCAGCCAGATGTCGTAATCGCCCGGATACCAGATCCAGGTAGCCTGTTGAGCCTGCGTAAACTCACATGAAATAATTGAAACGATACCAACTAAAACCAGAATGTAAACCTTTAATATTTTCATACAATTCTAATTAAATACACAACGTTGCATCCGTTTGGCAAAATCTTTCAGAAACTCTACACGCCATTTGTTCACCGTTTTAGCACCAATATGTTCTCCTTCTGCAAATTCCGGGTTGGGAGTATCGGTCCACCAATTCGGATATTTTGAAGATGGATGGTTAGCCAATTCAGCTGGTGGAATATAAGCAATTATACTTCCCGTTTCCCCATTTAAACTGTTAATGTTGCTTTCAATTTTAAAATCAAATGTTTTGGCACTTTTGGGAGAAAAACGAAACCTCACTTTACCATCTCCCAAAAAATATCCGGGTAAAGCCTGATTTTCAACAAGAAGTTTTGCTTCTGGTTTTTCCGGTAGATCCCCTTTCAGCGACAGGGCGATTTCAAGAATTGAAAACTCCTGAATACTGTCGGATTTCGAAGGAAGTATGTCGAATAAATAAAATGGACGTTCCCATGCTTTAATGTATTGCCCGCCCCAGTTTGGAAGCGTCGGGTCTTCAGGATTTGGGCTGTTAAGCAGCCAGGCCAGCGATGGTGTGTCGCCCATTTTAATGGTGCCACCCAATTGAGTCATAAAAAAATTTCCCATGTGGCCTTTGTCTTTTATGTATTTTCCCGGAAAACCAGTATTGCTCCATTCGCCGTCCTGATTTCCGCCGGTAAACCAACCCCGGTAAGTTGCATTCGATTCAATAATCCATAGCTCAGGAAAATTATCAGCGATGTATTGGTAAGCGTTGGGAGTCCATTTCTTATTGGGTCCGCCGATATAGTATATCCGAAGTTTGGGTAAAATATCCGGAGCATCGTGTAAAGCCTGCGCCAAATCTTCAATTCCTCCCCAAACCAAAATATATAATGGCCGGGAGTCGTCTTTCCGGGCACAATTTACAATCCATTCCGAACCTTCGGTGGGTTTGTCAAAGCCCGCATATCCGGCAACATCAATTGCCCCCTGTTTCGTAATTGACCGAAGTGAATCGGGTGAAGGATATTTTTCAGAATAAGTTTTCAGGCTGGGATAATCTTTTTCGTATTGATCGATTACCTGAAGGATATGCTCTTTTCTGCCGGGACCAAAAGGCGATGAAATCAGGCCCTCAATTTCAAGTGTATCAGCATACAGAAAAAGATGAACCATTGACTGGAAATCATCTGGATCCGTTCCTCCAATATCGGTCGAAACAATAACACGATACTTAGATTCTTCCAATTCTGACTCGTTTTTGTCCCTCTTTTGAGCGCTGCACGAATTGAATAACAAAATGCCTGAAAGCAGGAAGACGCAAAGAGTTATAAGTTTTTTGATGCTATTCATTACTGAATTTATTTCACATTAATAATCATCCTTTTATAGCGCGTTAGCCGGGGAGAACCATGATCGGTTACCTCCAGAATAATATGAATTGTTCCCACTCCGGGAGACATTACCCGCGATGTTGGTACTGTAAACCATGCCTTTTGCTGATCAAAATTATTTATCGCTATTGGCAGACCGCTTCGTGCGTTTGAAACAGAGAATGTCCCGGCTTCGCTGTAGCAGAACCAATTGTAAGATAGAGCATCGCCATCGGGATCGGCTGAACCAACTGCGTTTAATTCAATACGGTCGCCTTTTTTTGCTTCCAGATATTGGTCTTGCTCAGTTTTTACCACCGGCGGATGGTTTGCTTTTTCAACCGGCTGGATAGTCCAGTCCATGCGGGCAGCAAAATCGTTTTGATAGGCTTCCCGCCAGCGCCAGATAGTTTCGTGGTTGCCATCGTGCCATCGGCCATCCACGCCAAAAACTTCATCGTCGGCATCGCTCCAGAATGGACGTGTTTCAGCATACAAATGCCATTTTTGCATCCGCGGAGTGTAAAATTCGTATCGGCCGCCCCAGCCGCCCCAGTCGGGATGTTCAGGGTTGCTCAGTCCGTTGTTTATCAGGTTTAAAAATGATGGAGTATCACCTTCCATAAGGAACTCCCAGTGGGGATATTCAACTCCCAATGGCCCTTTTTTCCGAATGTTTTTGTCGAGCCATTCGTTGGTTACCAGGGTAAAATCGGCTCCGTCGCAACGGGCATGAAAATAATCACCACTGATGCCACTCCAGGTGGCGTGATGGTAGGCTCCTCCGTTATTAAATCCTGGACTGACGATGTAAAACAATTCAGGAAATTCTTTTCGAATCCACGGACCACTGTCGTCCTGATCGGAAATGGTGTACACCCGAAGTTTGGAAATGAACTTTGCCAATTCTTCTTTTGATCGTGTTTCGCGCACTTTCCACAGCGCTTGAGCCAACACATTTGGGCCTCCCCAAACAGGTACCCAAAGTGGTCGGGGATCATTTTTATCGACGGCTTTAATCAAAAGTTCGGAGGCCGGCGAATCTTTTCCTTTGCCAACAGCCAGCATTCCGTATTCCGGGAGTCCCTCGGTTATCACAGAACGAATGAATTCACCAGTTGGGAAACCGGATTCGTGTTTTTCGAGATTATCGCGCACTTTTCCATAAGCTTCCGCTATTTGCCGAATTCGTTCCGATGCGATTCTTTTCTGCTGATGAATAGACGTTGTGGCGGCAAGTCCTTCAACATCATATTGGTTGGCATACACCAGAAAACGCACCATCGAC
>JAIFLU010000074.1 GCA_020048915.1 Bacteroidota bacterium
TTTTTTATTCCATCTTGGTCGTTTACCATTATTTTCTATACACAGGACAAAGAACTTGTTTATGTTGGTATTTCTGGCAGAAAGGGTTCTGTAGGAGATATTATCCACAGAAAAGATGGGCTTAGGGGAAGATTTTTAACCGGTAAACAATTTGGTGACAGAAGAAGTAAAACCCTTCCAATTCAAATGAAGCTAGATAGTATTTCAAATTTAGAAATTTATTGGTTTGTTACATTTGGTGAGAGTGCGAAAGACATTCCTAGACCCATTGAGAGGGCAATCATCGAAGCATTTAAATTAGAAAATAATGGTAAACGACCAAGATGGAATAAAAAAGATTAAAGTAAAAAGACAGCCGACTATAAATTTTTAGGATGGACTTGCAGGTTAGAAAGTGCTGACTTTTATTCACACCCTTGGTTAAAATCGGCGTTACCGATTTGGAAAAGCGCCCCAAACCGGGTACGTTTATCGCCGGTACAGCAGCCAAATTTGACTATTGTGCGAAGGCAAACGTTTGAGAGGGAACCATCCATTTAGAACTGTTTAGTTGCGTTTATTACCGGGTAACCAAAGTATTGTAAAAGCAAGTAGGTTGTTGAAAATAGACGCAGTTGGAAATTGGATTGTACTTTATTAATAGAGATATAAAAGTAATACTGATATAAATTAGTTGGGCAACATGCTAAAAATGACTCACTGCCAAGTAATAATTCGGATTTTTGATTGATTGAACTATGGTTTATATTTGAAAAATATTAGTAATTTGTAAATTGTGGAATTAGATAAAGTTATATTATATAGAATCACTCATATAGAGAATATACCTCATATTCTTCAGTTTGGTCTTACACATAAAGACTCCATTAATAAAAATCCAGATTACAAAAATATTGGTGACTTAAGCCTGATTGATACTCGGAGTAAGAAAAAAATAAATATAGACAATGGTGAATTTAACCCTAATAATAGCATCGCATCTATTACTTTAGGAGATTTTATTCCTTTTTATTTCGGTGCAAAAATGCCAATGCTTTATGTGGCTCAACATGGTGGGAATTTCGTTGAAAAAGCTACCTCATTTACTGATATAATTTATTTGGGATGTGCTGTTAGTAAGATAATTTCTTCAAAACTTAATTTTTACTTCTCAGATGGCCATGCGACAGACATGCTTACCTCGTTTTACGACAATTCAAAAATTAATGAACTTGTAAATATTGTTGATTGGGATGCAGTAAAATCTTCATATTGGGGAGGAGCAGAAAACTTGAATATCAAAAGAAAAAAGCAAGCTGAATTTTTAGTGTCTGGAGATTTATCACCAGATTTTATAACAGCTTATGGATGTTACAACGAAGAAGCCAAAGCCAAATTAATATCTTTAGGTTTAGCTAATGATAAGATTAAGATTATTCCTCAAGCGTACTATTAAAACTAAAGGCTATGATAAAATATATAACAGGAGATATCTTAGAAAGTGGTGCTGACGCATTAATTAACACTGTAAATACTGTTGGTGTAATGGGTAAAGGTATTGCACTGCAATTTAAAAAGGCATATCATAATAATTATAAGGCATACGTTGAGGCCTGTAAAAGAAATGAAATAGAAATAGGTAAGGTATTCATTGTTAAGGATTCAAACCTTAGTTCAGGGACAAAGTACATTATTAATTTTCCAACTAAAAAAGATTGGAGAAAACCTTCTGAATATAGTTTTATTGATGCAGGTTTAGATGATTTAGTTCGTGTTTTAAAAGAATATAAAATAAAAAGTGTTGCTATACCTCCATTAGGTGCTGGGAATGGAGGCTTAGAATGGGAGAAAGTAAAAAAAATAATAGAACAGAAACTTGGTAATCTCGATGTTGAAATAGTAGTTTTTGAACCAACTCAACATATAAAAGAACAATTAAAAAAAGAAAGAGTGAAATTGACAGATGCAAGAGCATTACTTCTTTATGTTTTATATGATTTAGTAAAAAACGGCGAGTATGTTTCGGAATTTTCTAGTGAAAAAGTATGTTATTTCTTACAAAGATTTGGAGCTAAGAAATATTTTAATCTTGATTTTAGTCCAAATTTTTATGGACCATATTCTGGTAAGGTTCGATTTGTATTAAATGTATTGAATGGAAGCTATATAATGGGATATAGTGATATGAATAAAAAACCATTTGAACCTTTAACTTTAATGTCAGATGGCTATGATGTTGTAAAAACTCATATTGAAAGTAATTCTGAGTTAAATAGTATCGCAAAGAAAACGATAGATTTCTTAACTGGTTTATATTCAGATTTTGCACTTGAACTATTATCATCAATTGATTTTATTACAACAAATCAGAACTCGTTTGAAAAAGACATGATAACTAGAGAGTTGGAAAATTGGAGTGATAGAAAAAGAAGTATGTTTTCAAATCCAAGATATATTGATATCTCCGTTAAGCAATTACAAAACGCGGAATTTGTATAAAAAAGCACGATTGCCCAACATCATATAAATTTTTATTAGAGCGGAATTACCGCTTTTAAAGTGCGGGCTTCTAGTTAATCCCCTTGGTTAAAATCAGCTTTACCGATTTGGAAACGCGCCCCAAACCGGTTACATTTATCGCCGGTACAGCAGCCAAACCTGATTATTGTGCGAAGGCCAACGTTTGAGAGGGAGTTTAACCATTTAGAACCCGTTAGTTGAGGTTTGTTATTGGGTAACCAATTTATTGTAAAAACAAGTAGGATATTGAAAACAGAAGCATTCGAAAATTGGGATGGCCATTAATAATAGAGCTTTAACATCAATATTGTTTTGCATATGTTTATGCGCCATTGCAAGAAAAATAAACAGTTATGTTTAATTTAAGAAAAGCAAACAAAGGGGATGAATCCAAAATTATGGATTTAGTAAAAATAGTACTGTCTGATTATGGTTTAAAAACAAATCCTCATGAAACAGACAAGGATTTATCTGATTTAGAAGATTATTATTTTAGTAAAAATGGTTGGTTTGCCGTTATAGAAAAGGAGAACGAAATTATAGGTTCGTATGGAATTTTTAAAATTGAGAGTAAGACTTGTGAATTGAGAAAAATGTATTTATTAAATAATTATCAAGGACAAGGACTCGGCAAATTAATGATGGATGATGCTTTTAAAAAGGCAAGAGAATTGGGATATTCCAGGATTGTTCTGGAAACAAACAAATTGTTAGGTAAAGCTATAACTTTGTATGGTAAATATGGATTTGTTCAATACAATCCACCTCATTTATCGGATAGATGTGACTTTGCAATGAGAAAAGAATTATAAACTACTGTGTTATACATCATATATATTTTTTTTGGGCGGAATTGCCGCTTTTAAAGTGCGAGCTTCTAGTTACCCCCTTTGGTTAAATCGGCCTAACCAGATTTGGAAAAGCGTCCCAAACCGGTTACATTTAAAAGCGAAATATCAGCCAAGCATGATTATCGTGCGAAGGCCAACGTTTGAGAGGGAGTCCATTCATTTAGAACTGGTTAGTTGTTGTTTGTTAACGGGAAGCTAACATATTGTAAGAACAAGTATTTGAAAAAGGGGTGAGCTTATTAATTAGAGATATAATAGTATTGTTGGTATACTTAAGTTATTGGGCATTTAAACACACACGCAACATAAAGACAGTTGGACGATTAATAAAATGAAAACACAACATTTTTTTGGATTTTAAAATATTAGATTTATCACATAATATATAACTATTTTTATGAGAGTTCTTCAGCCAAATATTAATAAACGATCCATTATAAGATGGAAAGTCTATTTTGATAGATCAAGGATGTATATTGGATATATTCAATTCTTCCTTATTGGGATTGTCTTTCTTAAATCCTTTAAGGATAACCCATGGGGTGAATGGATATTCAATTATGCAATTATTTCTATACCGATTGCATTTCTCTTATTTGTAATCCTCTCATTAGTATTAGGCTATTTCGATTCAAAACTCGGACTTAGAGAAGAAGAGCAAAGAAACCTTTCGAGATCGAATCCTGTAATGATGGAAATGCTCGATCAGCTCAAAGAACTTAATAAAAAGATAGAATTATTGGAGTCGGAAAAAATAATAAAACCGCCCTATAACATCATATAATTTTTATTGATGCGGAATCACCGATTGTTAAGGGCTTGCATCTATTCATCCCCTTGGTTAAAAGGCGTTGCCGATTTGTAAAAGCGCCCCAAACTGGTTACATTTAGCCACGGTACAGCAGCCAACTTGATTATCGTATATAAGCCAACGTTTTAGAGGAGGTACATCCAGTTAGAACTGGTTATTTGAGGTTTGGTAGCGGGTAACTAAGGTATTGTAAAAACGAGTAGTATATTGAATATGTAAGTATTTGAAAATATGAATGACCTTTAATAATGAGATATAACAGTGTTGTTGATATACATAAGTTTTACACCATAGTAAAAAACCATTCTGCAAAGTTTGATAGGTAGAAGATAGTAAATTTGAATTTTTGAATCTAAATTGAATAGTATGAAAAAAATCTTTCGTTATTTATTTTTTATTATTGCATTTGCTTCGTGTTCTAAAGCAATAGTTTCTGTTTCAGAAAAGCAATTTCCTTCAATTAGTTTGATAAATCATTACGAGTTTTTTAAAGGTGAACATGAATTTAAACAATTAGGAACGGCTTTTTTACTCAAATATAAGAATGACACTTTTGCAATTACTGCAAAACATATTCTTGCAGTACTTAAACCAGATAGTTCAAAAAACCTTACACTGGAAAATTTTGTAAAAGCCTGGACTATGAGTCCATTAAATAAAGAAAATGAAATTGTTATTGTTGATAAATTATTAAACGAGAATAAAAATGAAAGTTTAAAATCTGAAACTCTTTACGAAAAAGATTGGCTCGTTTTTTCAATAAAAGAAAATAGAGCAAGTGTTATTCCTCTCGAATTTCGGGAAAAACCATTAGTAAAAGGGGAAAAACTATATGCAATAGGTTGGACACGACACATGAAAGAAGGTAATCAGCGTGTTTATGAATTTGAATTCTATAAAACTAAAGGAACCCATCATTTAATGAAGAAACTTATAATCCCAGAAAAAATGGGTGGTATGAGTGGAGGGCCTGTTGTTGACGAAGATGGTAAATTAGTTGGAATAGTATCAATAAGTGAATTTAGCTTTTTTGCAATGGAAAACATGCTTGCTCCTGTAGGTACGGTTGATTTAAAAGCATTCTTGGACAATTATCTAAACAAATAAGCCAAGAGGTAATTTATTAATGCTATAAACTAAGGTGTAAAACAAACTGTCAAAATTAATGCGGCCGGAAGTGGCACATTGAAAAATTTTTACCTTTAACAAAAAGTGTTGCGATAAGTGAAGGAATGGTGATTTACTGCCACACTAATTTTACTACCAACATTAGCGGCTATTTTACCGAACCGACCGCAAACAGCGAACTGAAAAATATTAGACGAAATAAATGAATTGTAAAAACTGCAACACCAAAGTAAATTCTAACTATTGTCCAAACTGCGGACAAGTAAAAAACGTGAAAAGAATAGACGGACATTACATAGTTCACGAAATTGAACACGTTCTGCATTTTGAACGTGGCATTTTTTACACAATCCGTGAACTCACAACCAATCCAGGGGAAAACATTCGAAAATATCTTTCAGAAAACAGAAGTCGATTGGTAAAACCTATCATATTCATTATCATAACTTCATTGATTTATACACTTTTAAATCACTTTTTCCATGTCGAAGACGGTTATGTGAAATATCACGAAGCTAAACCATCCACTGTAGGCTCAATTGTAAAATGGGTACAAGACCATTATGGCTATGCTAACATTATTATGGGTGTATTTATTGCTCTATGGTTAAAACTGTTTTTTAGAAAGTATAACTATAACTTTTTCGAAATTCTGATAATGCTTTGCTTTGTTATGGGAATGGGAATGTTGATTTTTTCAGTTTTTGTAATTTTACAAGGTCTGATGCATTTTAATGTAATGACTGTTGCAGGAATGGCAGGTATTTCTTATTCTGCTTGGGCAATCGGACATTTTTTTGACAAGAAAAAAGTAGCGAGCTACATAAAAGCAATCATTGCCTATATTTTAGGGATGATTACATTCTGGATTATTCCATTTCTTTTAGGAACAATAATAGATCTATTAAGCAAACATTAAAAGATATGAAGAACAAAATAGGTTTCAACTTTCTTTTTGCACTAATTTCTTTTCCGATTGGATTGGCATTGCTTCGGGAATTTGACTTCGAAACCTTTACATTTAAAAAAACGGCATTAGGTATTCTTTACCTTATTACCTTTGTCGTAACAATTTATCTGACATTTAAAAAGAAAACAAAATCACCAGAACAATAAAAACAGTCGCTAACTTCCTGTAAATTTTAATGGGGCAGAATTTTGGATTGTAAAGTGCTTGCATTTATTCACCCCTTGGTTAAAACCGGTGTTCCCGATTTGGAAAAGCGCCCCAAACCGGTTACATTTATCAGCGAAACAGCAGCCAAACTTGATTATTGTGCGAAGGCCAACGTTTGAGAGGGGGTATATTCAATTAGAACTTGTTAGTTGCATTTGGTAGCGGGTAACCAAAGTTTTGTAAAAACAAGGAGGGCGTTGAAAATGCATGTGTTTGAAAATTGGGATGGTCTTCATTAATTTGAGACATAGCAGCAATGCTGATTTAGGTAAGTTTAGCGGTTGTTAAAAAAAACAAAAATGAAAAAAGGATTTTTATTAGCTTTCTAGTTTTAATTTAGGGAGATGTGATTGCCAAAAATCAATAAAATTATGGGGAAGTAATCTTTCAGGTCGAGTTTGAGCTTAAGGAGTGCTCTGTAAATCTGAACTTTAACAGTATTCGTCGAAATTCCAAGCATTTCGGCAATTTCAGCGTGCGATTTATGATGTACCCGGCTAAGGATGAATATTTCGCGACAATGATCGGGAAGTGAATTTACAGTCTTTTCAATAGCGGCCTGCAATTCCTGTAAAGCAAGGTTGGCCATTGGGTAATCGGTTGAAACGGGTGAAATAAGTTCGCTCAGTGGAATAGCAAGTTCCGATTCGTTAAAAGTTTTTTTATTTTTCAGAATACGTCCGCTATAGTTAATGCATCCATTGTGAACGGACGTATAGAGATATCCGGAAATGGAAGTGTTTACTAGGGTGGATAACCGGTTTTGCCACCAACGGATAAAAACGTCCTTTACTATATCAGCCGATGCATCGTAATCGTGTATCATGCTTTTGGCATACTTGCATAAACGCGGATAATAACTTTTAAAAACGAGCTCAAACGATTTGATGTTGCCGTTTTTTATATCACAAAGTAAGGTTTTTTCAATATCGGTCATATCACCAAATATAGGTGGAACAATATTAATCAAAAATGTCGGTTGCTGGTTATAAAAAGTTTGTTGTTCAGGGCTAATACAAGAATAGGAAGGATCCGAATTAAATGTTTCACTATTTAATTTGGGAATTCGTGTTAAATAAAAAACTTACAATTATTAACTTCTTTTTTTCTTTTCTTCACCTTATCTTTCCGGGGCTGCGCTAGTGTTATTATGAAGAATTAAGGAATTCTAAAAAATACGCTAACAGCAAGGTTAGGCATTACCGGGTAAATCCAAAATCCCAGGTCATAATCGTTTACTTTTTTGGTTACCTGTCCTAAAAAGATAAGATAGAACCCTCCCTTAATATCAACACCAATTTTTTTTGAAAGGTAGAATTCTTTGCCAATTCCGGGGTTTATGGGGAACAGTTTATACGATTTGCTGAATTTATCATAAAACAGATAACGAAGGTTCAAGCAGAGGTAACTCGTTTTAAAATCATACCGGTTTATCCCTCCAAAGTACAGACTATTGTTAAGCATATAAATTTTCGCCTTCCCCGATTCGCAAGGATACCGGTTACTAAGCTCGCCGTAACTAAACCCAATCGAATAATTATTGATATTACAGGCTAAGCCTGCATGATTTCCTTCAAAAAAACCATGTCCCACCAAAGCCTTAACATTCCAATTCTTCTGGCTAAATAACGGGTTGGTAAGCATTGTAAAAACAATTAGCATCAGATATTTAATCATTTTGGGATAATGGTGTTGGTTTTCCATGCTATTAGAGTTGCTCCTGAAACAAACAAATTTACAGTTGTGAAAATGCAAAGCAAGGTATCACTTAATTCATTCTTTTACAAGGAGCATTTCAATAAGATTGGGGAGGGTGAATATATTTTGTAATGGCCGTAAGTATTTAGTAGTAAGTAGTAAGTGGCAGAAATATTTAGCTCTTTAAATAATAAAAACCCCCTTCGGAATTTGACTTCTGAAGGGGGTTTTACTATTAGAATTTAAATTATGAATTTGTCATATTTATTAAATTAGTTTGTATAAAGAATCTACCAATTTTTCGCATAAATACCTCTAACTGCCATTACTTTACAGGCATTATCTTTAAAACTAATCGCATAGCCAGTCTGATCTATTGATCCGGCTTCTGTTTCAATCACTACAAAATTTGGCGCGTTTTTAATCGCTTTTATAACTTCATCCAAAATATCAGGATCCTCTTTAAATTGAAGTTCTTTAGGGAAATCGAGAGACATTGTTCCTTTTTTCACATTAAGCACTTTACCATTTTTATCTACAATAATTTCAACAAAAACTCCTCTTCTCTCAGAATTGCCTATTTGCTCGGATGATAAAGCGACATTCTTCATTATAAAATTCCCGAATGCCTCATTGCTTTTATAGAAGTCACTAGTTCCATTAAAAAGAGGCAATGGCATTGGTGGCGGTGGAGGAGGAGGTGGTGGAGGCGGCGGAATAGACTGATCTCCCATCTTTTTTGCAGGTGGAGGTGGCGGCGGAGGAGGTGGCGGAACCTTCGAATTAAACGAGGTCTTTACCGTATCCTTTGAACTGTCATTTTGTTTTTCAACTTTTTTTACAACCTTTTTAGTCTCCTGCGCAAAATTAATGTGCGACAGCGACTCGGTAGCAATAATAGCAACAATTAGCATTGCCAGAATTGCAAACCATTTTTTAGAGCGGTTATTATTTGTTATCATAAAAATACGTTTTTTAGTTAAGGAACTGCTAAAACCGTTTACCGACAGCGGAATTGATAATCCGCATGCCTGTTTGAGCAAAAGCTGCCTGTAGTCTAATGCCGATGTTTCTTTGTTCAATGCTTCCTCATCGGCCAAATATTCGTGAATTTCCTTCACGGTACGGCGTATGTGCCAGGCGATGGGGTTAAACCACTGAATAGCTACAAAAACTTCGAGTAAAAATACATCCAGCGAATGCCACTGACGGATATGTGCCCTCTCGTGGTGCAGCATTGCGCTACTTTCTGCATCCGAAAGGAATTGCCTGTTGATAAAAATGAGATGAAAAAACGAAAACGGGGGATTATCCTTTGGAATAAATACCAACCGGTCGTTGCCAATTTTATGTATGCCAAATTTAACGATTTGAAATCCTAAAAATACCAGGCCAATTATCAAGCGGAGAACAATACTTCCCAATAAGATACAATAAACATTAAATGCCCATTTAGCAACCAAAGGAGAAACAAAAATCGTAGTACCAATTGATGCGGGAGAAGAACTCTGAGAATCCCTTAATAATTGGGTAAGATAGTATGCGGGTATTTCAATCCAAGCCTCGCGATGATACGACGGAATGAATTTTAAGGCAGGAATCAGCAATGATGCCAGGATGGTGATAATGAAATAGAACCGGAGCCAGCGAAATGCCTGGCTGTTTCGCATGAAGCAATAATATAAAAGGTATGCTATAGCTATGCCTGTGGACGATTTTATGATATATTCGACCATATCCTGAGAATTAAGATGTTTCCTGTTTTTTCTTCATTTCATCCTGTAATACTTTCATCATTTCTCCCATTTCTTCGATGGTAACTTCTTTGTCGCGTGCAAAAAACGAAACCATTTTTTCGTAGGAGTTGCTGAAATAGTTTTTCACCACATTCCCCATAAAAGCCCGCGTGTATTCGTCTTTCGATACAACGGGGAAGTATTCATGAATCTTTCCGTATACGGTATGGTCAACAAACCCTTTTGTCTCGAGAATTTTTACAACTGTCGAAATGGTTGTGTTGGCAGGTTTGGGATCGGAGAACCTCTCGGCTATGTCCTTTATAAATCCTTTCTTCAAATCCCACAGGATCTGCATTACCTGTTCTTCCGCTTTTGTGAGTTCTTTCATTGTTCTTATCAAATTGGCAGAACAAACATACGACTAAAAAACTAGTCGTGCAACTAAATTTATAGATTTATAACTATTTTTTTAAATAATTTTTAATTCGTTGATATTAAACAAAGAAGCCTTGCTTTTTAAAAAGCAAGGCTTCTTGAACGGAAGAACAGGCATGCGTTTGAAATGTGCACCATTTCTTCCCATAAATTATAATAACAGATTTTTACTTCTTCTCTTCCTTCGCAATGTCGTAAATAATTATTTCGGTAGCTTTTGCAGTAAGCGGGCCTATCTTGTCGCCAAACGATTTGAAATATGCGGCTGCAAAATGTGCGTCAATGGCTGCCTGGTTTTTGTAAGTTTCGAATACCAAAAAATTACTTTTTTCGTATGGATTTTGAAACAGTTCATAACCGGTACAACCAGGTTCTTTCACAGTGCTGTCGATCATGGCTTTAAAAAGCTGGGTAAATTCAGCTTCTTTACCTGCTTTTATATAAATTTTAGCGGCAATAATTTTGGCATAATCGGCATGTTGTTTACAGGTAGAATCTGATTTGCAGCAGGTAGAATCTTTTTTAGCAGTTTCACTTCCTTCTTTTGGAGGAGGAGTGTTGCACGATACTAAAAATGCAATAACAGTAAAGGTGAGGAAAAACGATTTTGTTTTCATAGGGTGGAAGAGTTAATGAAATTAGTGGTTAATAATTTAATTGTCGATTAATATAAATTGTCATCCAAATATATTGAAAATAACAAAATCTGCTCTAATTCCGCCAACCTTTCTATTTACATGACGAAAAGATTTTAATAACGATTGTTAACCCGAAAATAGCTGTTATTTTTGGCGATTATTATAATTGAAGTATTTAACTGGAAATTAAATTTAGCTATGCTGGTAGAATTATTTAAAACGGTAACCGATTGGTACATGTCCCATATGAATTATGGAACTATAACACTTTTAATGGCAGTTGAAAGCTCATTTATCCCCTTCCCATCGGAAATTGTTATCCCCCCGGCAGCCTGGAAAGCAGCAGATCCGGCAGGAGGATTAAATATTTATCTGGTTGTAGTTTTCTCTACAATAGGTTGCCTTATAGGAGCATTGTTCAATTATTTCATCGCCTATTTTCTGGGGCGAAAAATCATTTACTCTTTAGCAGAATCAAAGTATGCCCGTTTCTTTTTAATTAATAGGGAGTCGGTTGAGAAATCGGAGCAATATTTTGTAAAACATGGGCGTACATCAACATTGATAGGTCGTTTGGTACCAGGCGTCCGTCAGCTTATCTCCATTCCTGCCGGACTTGCTAAAATGAATATGCGCGATTTTATTATTTTTACAGCCATAGGTTCCACAATTTGGAATATTTGCCTCGCCATGCTGGGGTATTTCTTTTATTCGCAAAAAGAACTACTTGATAAATATTATAAGGAACTTACATACGGACTTTTAATTCTGGGCGTTCTATTTATTATCTATTTAGTTTTTAAGGCTCGAAAAAAACACATTAAAAAACAAGAAGCTAAATAATGGCATGAAGCATCCATACCGGTAAACTCAATATGCAAGGTTATAACCATCGGGATTCTTAGGACTTAAATTTATTACATAAATATCTGACGGATGAATATTTGCATCGATATTGGAAATACGCAGGCAAAAATATCTCTCTTTAAAGGAGATACAATGACTGAAATGTTAAATTTCCCAGTAGTAGATGCCACTGTGTTGAATAATATTTTTATTAATCATCCAACCATCCATCAGGGGATTTTAAGCAGTGTAAGGGCGGGCGACCATGAATTAATGCAGTTTCTAAAATCGACACTGAAAAAATTCATTGTTCTCGATGAAACAACTCCAATACCTATACAAAACTTATATCAAACCAAGCAAACCCTCGGAAAGGATCGCCTGGCAGCAGTTGTAGGGGCAAATTACCTTTATCCCCAAAAAAATGTTTTGGTAGTAGATGCCGGTAGCGCTATAACATTCGACTTAATTAACAGTAACGCCGAATTTTTAGGTGGAACTATTTCTCCCGGGTTGACAATGCGCTTTAAGGCACTCAACCACTTTACAAGCAGGTTGCCCCTGCTGGATCCGGCTGAAGGAACTCCGCTTATTGGGCGGAATACGAATGAGGCAATTATTGCCGGGGTTCAAAATGGATTGATTTTCGAAACAGATTCCTATATAAATGAACTAAATCGGCTTTATCCCGGGTTGATTACCCTAATTACCGGGGGCGATGCGAAATTCTTTGATAATAAACTTAAAAATGCCATATTTGTGGTTTCAAATTTAGTACTCATCGGGTTAAACAGAATCTTAAATTTTAATGCGTAAACTAGTTGTTATTTTAATCTCGTTTCTAAGCTTAACTGCTTTTAGCCAAACGAATACCTATTCCCCTTATTCAAGATTTGGGCTAGGAGATTTATCACGTCAGGGATTAGCTTTTAACAAAGCCATGGGTGGAGCAGGAATTGCACTGAGGCAGCCCAATACCCTGAACTTATTAAACCCGGCATCATACACCACCCAGGATACTCTATCGTTTATCTTCGATTTCGGAGTTTTTTCCAATATAACGAATTACAAAACCACTGCGCGCGAAAGTCAGGCATCAAACCTTTCGCTCGACCATATTGTTTTTGGATTTCCTGTAACCAAATGGTGGAAAAGCAGTCTTGGTTTGGTACCCTATTCACGAATGGGATATAGCTTGTTTAATAGACCAATATCTACAATAACTATAGAAAAAGAGGATGGGAAACATGCATTAACTTGGGAAAATGATTATCAAGGAACCGGAGGCTTAAACAAGCTTTTTTTGGGGAATGCATTTAAAATAAAAAACCTCTCTGTTGGCGTAAATTTTAATGTAGTATTCGGAACCCTTGAACAAACGCATAAATTGAGTTTCCCCTATGTTTCGGATTATTCAAGTCCGGAAAAGTATCAACGCCAGGCAATCCGGAGTACCCACTTCACTTTCGGCTTTCAATACGATGTGAAGTTAAGCAACGATTTTAAGATGGTTATTGGCGGAGTTCTTGAAAACAAGAGTCGGATGGTGTCTAAAACGTACCTGTTAAGTACAAGCTCCACTCCCTTTACAGCTATTAATCCCAATACCGGACAACCCGTAAATCAAATTTCCTTAGATACTTTGCAGTTTTACGATAAGAAAGTATATGACCATTTGCCTATGATGTATGGTGCTGGTCTATCGTTTAGCTACAAGAATAAGCTTACGCTTACGGGCGATTTTTCTACACAAAAATGGTCGGAGTATCAATCCTTTAATGCATTCGATTCTTTGGCCGATTCGCGTTACCTGAATTTTGGTTTGCAATACACTCCCGATCCTACATCCATTCGCAGTTACTGGAAGCGAATTAATTTCAGGGCAGGTTTTTATACCAACGACACATACCTTAAAATAAAGGGGCAGCAATTAAAAGATTATGGTGTTTCTTTTGGGATGCGGCTTCCATTAAAAGGGAGCAGATCGGCACTGCAAATTTCGTACGAATATGGGAAACGGGGAACAACCGATTATAACCTGATCGAGGAAAACTACCATGCTATAAATTTGAGTGTATCGCTATACGATTTTTGGTTTATGAAATCGAAATTCGATTAGTCACTTAAAAATTAAGTTATACTTCACCTTAAAATGGTTCGTGAAAAACAGAATCTCGTAACTGAAAATGGAAGGATTTCCTGTGCGGCCTTCATGAACGCTGCATATGTTATACGGCTGTTTTTTCTTTCAGTAATTTTAACCGGAGCATTTGTTTTTGTATCGTGTTCTAACGATTTAGAAGTAGTTCAATCGTTCAAAGATCCGACAAAAGTGCCCAAAACACAAGTTAAAAACACCGAAACCTTTTACTACGATTCAGCAAAACTGTTGGTTCGCGTAACTTCACCCAATTCGTTGTTTTATAAAGATGCAAAAGAACCTTATCTGGAGTTTCCTTCAGGAATTCACGTTCAATTTTACGATAGTTTGAAAAATGTAAATACAGAAGTGACTTCGAAGTATGCAATTTATTATGAAGCTAAAAAACTTTGGGAGGCCCGGAAGGATGTTGTGGTTATCAGCAAAGACGGCAAGCAGCTTAAAACGGAACAGCTTTTTTGGGATCAGAATCTGAAAATTATTTATTCAAATAAGTTCTGTCGGGTAACTACATCTTCAGTAAACCTGACAGGAAATAAATTTACTGCCAAGGAAGATTTCTCTACCTACGAATTAAAAGATGTTCAAGGACCACTACAGGTAAAAGATGAGTAAAAAAATATTTAGTTACATACTCGAATTTGTTTGGTTTATAGTCGGGGTAGCTGCCGGAGCTAGTGCTATAAATGCCCTGATAAACAGCGATTCGAAAAATGGATATTTGATGCTGACATTCAGTGTAGTTGGTTTTGCCATGTTTTATTTCAGACGACGGCTGCGTAAGAATCGCCACGACGATTGATTTGGGGGTGATAGTAACACCATAATCTATCAAATAAAATTATATCCATTCGCACAGCAGGTTATAATTAATAAAGGCGGTTTTTCGAAGTTTTTTTCCAGCCATCGAAGAACAATTACTTTAAATTCTTATATTCGTACCGCAAAATTTTAACGTAAAATACTGAATAGCTTATGCCTGTACTTGAGAAAATAAGAAGTAAAGCGGGGATTTTTATAGCCGTTTTCATTGGATTTGCATTGTTAGCGTTTATTTTAGGAGACTTTTTTAATTCTGGTCAATCCTTGTTTAATCAATCGCAAATGGAAGTTGCCACCATGAATGGTAAATCGGTTTCTTTTCCTGAATTTGAGACAAAATTAAACGAGATTACCGAAGTTTATAAACTCAAAAGCGGTCAAACCACTATTCCCGAAAATGTTAGCGAATCGCTTAAAGAACAGGCATGGCAAGAAATGCTGATTGAAAATGTATTGAACCCCGAATATGAAAAACTTGGTTTAACTGTTGGCAAAGATGAGTTAACCGACCTTGTTACCGGAAACAATCCATCGCCGGTTATCCGTCAAAATTTTGGCGATCCGAATACCGGAGAGATAAACAAAGCTGGTATTGCCCGTATTTGGAACAACAGCGAAGCGAATCCTACCTGGGAAACGTTGGTGATCGCAATAGAAAAAGACATTACTACCGAACGTGCTTACACCAAATATGCGAACATATTGCGTAAAGGACTCTATGTGCCTAAGTTTATGTCGAAAAACGATTTTATTGAGACCAACGAAAAAGTAGAAGTTGGTTTTATTGTAAAGCGGTATACTGATATTGGCGATTCTGCTGTTAAAGTTACTTCCAGCGACCTGAAAAAATATTACAGTGAGCATAAGTACCTTTTTGAGCAAACTCCTTCGCGCGATTTGGAATATATTACATTCGATATAGTTCCTTCTAAGGACGATTTTAATAAGGCTAGCGAATATATCAATAAAGTAAAAGCGGAGTTTGAAACTACCGAAGATGCTAAACTTTATGTAAACAGTAATTCCGATACCCAGTTCGATAGTAAGTTTTACAAACAAGGCGAATTGAGCGATTCGTTGAATAAGTTTATGTTTGCTGCAAATGAGGGCGCTGTTTTTGGCCCATATTTCGAGAACGAAACCTATAAATTAGCCCGATTGGTTAAAGTAGGTAATATACCCGATTCCGTAAAAGCTCAACATATATTGATTACCCCAACTGAGCAATCACAGGCTGGAGTTGATAAAGCAAAAGTATTAGCCGATTCGATAAAAACAGCCCTTGAAAAAGGAGGGAACTTTATTGAGATGGCAATTAGATTCTCTGCCGATAAAGCAAGTTTACAAAAAGGCGGAGATTTAGGTTGGTTTAAAGAAGGAATGATGGTTCCTCAATTTAACGATGCTGCTTTTTCGATGAGAAAGGGTGAGGTTAAAGTTGTGGAAACTCAATACGGGTATCATGTTCTTCAGTTAACTGATAAAGGCCCCGAAGTTAAAAAGGTTCAGGTTGCTGTGTTGGCCCGCAAAGTTGATGCGAGTACACAAACCAATCAGATAATTTATTCTCAGGCGAGTAAATTTGCTTCGGAGAACCGTACCCAGGACCAGTTCAATAAAGCCATTGAAGCTTCGAAAGGCGCTATTCAGAAAAAATTGGCCAGCAGTCTTACATTAAACGACAAAAACATTGCCGGTTTAGAGCAACCTCGCGCTGTAATCCAATGGGCTTATAAGGCAAAGAAAGGCGAAGTTTCGGAAGTGATCAACTTGCAGAATGCTTTTGTTGTGGCCGTGGTATCGCAGGTTCGCGAAGATAAATTTGCCAGTTTTGAGCAAGTTAAATCCGAAATTGAGTTAACCGTGCGTAAGGAAAAGAAAGGCGATTTATTAGCTGAACAAATTACGAAAGCTAAAGGCGGGGTAAGTTCTATTCAGGATTTAGCTTCCAAATTAGGCGTAAATGTTGAATCGGCTTCTGCAATCAGCTTCTCATCTTTTTCTATCGGCTCTGCTGGTATCGAGCCTAAACTCATTGCTACCTCCATGTTAACCAAGCCAAACCAACTGTCGGAACCGGTTAAGGGAAACAATGGCGTTTATGTAGCATATGTGACATCTAAAACCCCAGCTGAAGGAAAAGATTATACGATGTCGGAGCAGAAATTATCCTATACCCTTCAGTCAAGAGCAAATTATGAGTTTTTCGAATCGTTGAAAAAATTAGCAAATATTGACGATAATCGTGGTAAATTCTATTAGAAACAAGGAACGATTTGCCGGAAATTAGTAAGGTAAATAACTTATTCATAACCCTTTTATAAAAGGGACTTAAAACAAAAAGAGGGTCAGAATACTGAACCCTCTTTTTCATTTGAACTAACTACTACTATTTGTCAACTAACTATTTTAAATTCGTTTTGAATATCAGTGTATATATGTAATATAGCTCCAAATTAAAATGATCTTACTTTATCACCAACGTTTGGGAGTATCCCGGCATTTATTGAAGCAATTCTTTTACTTTCTGGGAAATGATCTTTCCATCAACCTTTCCTGATAATTCTTTAGCAGCTAACCCCATTACTTTACCAAAATCGGCCGGTGTTTTAGCCCCGGTTTTCTCGACAATGCTTTTAATGATAGCGTTTATTTCGTCCTCGCTCAAAGGGGCAGGAAGATATGCTTCAATTACGCCCGCTTCCAGAATTTCTTTATCGTATAAATCTATTCTGTTTTGCTGTTGGTAAATTTCAGCCGATTCACGCCTTTGCTTAATGAGCTTTTGAACTATTTTCAGTTCGGTTTCGGGCAAAAGCTCATCAGACCCTGCTTTTTCAGTTTTTGCTAATAAAAAGGCAGCCTTAATTGCTCTTAGCGCTTCCAGTTTATCTTTTTCCCTGGCAAGCATTGCTTTTTTTATATCTTCGTTTACCTGATCGAATAAACTCATGGTGTTTGGATTTAATATTATTTAATTCATTAGTAACTACTTTAATCTACATTGTCATGCAAATACTGGTTATTCGAACGAAGGCGCATCTGATTGTCGTCGTCGCTCCCAAGTGTTAACCTCGACACATTCGATTCTTTCGAGGGAACAGAGGCTTCCAAATCAATATTTTTTCGCCGGTAGGCAGGGATAGCTTCCAATTTATCGATGTTTGCCCGTTCATCAGTTTGTGCCAAACCGGCTTCTTTGAATTTTTCGGTACTTTTTTGAAGGGTTTTAATACGCTCTACTGCTTTTCTGGCTGAATGAATATCGGTTTTCGAGTCGGTTGTTTTGGTATTATAAACAGGGAAGCCACCGTTTTCGAAATCCAACCCTTCAAATTCGAGCGAACGTTGGTATGGACTTGGATCCAATTCAATTGTCTGGGAGTTTTTATCTACTACCTGAAAATCAACTTCCGATCGGTGTAACGACCGACTATCGTACAAAGGAATTTTCTCGGCTTCTTTGCGGTAAACATTCAGTTCAGGGACACTATTAGCTGTAAAGCCGGTAGCAATTATGGTAACATTAATCTGGTTGCCTAATCGTTCGTCTAATCCGGCTCCCCAAATTACCAAAGCTTCGCGCGATAGCGAGGCAGAAATGAAATCGGTAATCTGACCAACTTCGTCCATGGATATTTCTTCGATACCATAGGTAATATTCAGCAGAATGCTCTTGGCACCTGTAATATCGTTATTGTTTAATAATGGAGAAGCCAGTGCCAGTTGAGTAGCCAATAGCGCCCGATTTTCACCTTCGGCAGTTCCGGAACCTAACAATGCCACACCGCTATTTGACATAACGGTTTGAACATCTGCAAAGTCCACGTTTATATACCCCGAAACGGTAATCATTTCGGCAATTCCCTTTGCGGCGGTGGTTAATATGTCGTCGGCTTTGGCAAATGCCTGTCCCAGTTTCAAATTGCCGTATATTTCGCGAAGTTTTTCGTTGCTAATAATAAGGAGCGAATCAACATGTTCCTGCAACTCCTTAATTCCGTCTACAGCCTGTTTAAAGCGCTGGGCACCTTCAAACTGAAAAGGTATGGTGACAATAGCAACAGTTAACAAACCAAGTTCTTTGGCAATGCGGGCAATTACCGGAGCCGCACCTGTACCGGTACCACCGCCCATTCCGGCAGTAATAAATACCATTTTGGTGTTTTTCGAAAGCAACTCAACCAATTCGTCAACGGTTTCGAGAGCTGCCTGTCGGCCTATTTCGGGCTTATTGCCGGCGCCAAGTCCCTGCGTGGCTTTGGCCCCTAGTTGTAGTTTTACAGGAATCGGGCTTTTTTCGAGTGCCTGCGCATCGGTGTTACATATTACAAAGTTGACATCTTTAATGCCCTGCTGGTACATATAGTTTACAGCATTTCCTCCACCGCCCCCAACACCAATCACTTTAATGATTGCCGAACGTTCTAAAGGAAGGTCGAAGTTTATCAGCTCTTCTGCCATGGTTATTTAGGTTTTAGGATTTACATTTTTGCACTATTGTCTTCAAACATTTCGGTGAGGATTTTTTTCAGGGAACGAATAGGGCTACTTTTCGGAGCTTCTTTTTCTTTCTCTGTTTCTTCCTCTTCAACAACCGCTTTGGGAGTTGCCTTAGCAGCAACAGGCTCTTCAATAATAGGTTTTTCAATTTCCCGTTCCGGTTGATCCTCCCATTTCGAATCGAGGTATTCGAAACCTTTCATTAAAAGTCCGACACTGGTTGCATACATCGGCTGGTTAACATCATCGCTTACTGTTCCTACCAGGTGTTCGTTCGGATAACCAATGCGAACATCCATACCGGTTTTAAACCTAACCAGCTGTGGAAGGTGTTTCAACATGGCACCACCACCCGTAATAACAATACCGGCACTTAAACGATCGGCATATTCGGAGTTTTCGATTTCGAACATGACTGCATCCAGAATCTCTTCCATCCGCGATTGAATAATGAAAGCAAGGCTTTTCTCTGAAATTTCTTTCGATTCCCTACCCGAAATACCCGGAATGGCAATTACCCTGTTTTCGGCTGCAAAATCGCCCAAAGCAGAACCATGTTTCATTTTCAGGACTTCGGCCTGTTTCTCCAGAATGGCACATCCTTCTTTTATATCCTTGGTGATAACATAACCACCAAAAGGAATTACAGCAGTATGGCGGATAATCCCATCGTGATATACTGCAATATCAGTTGTTCCGCCACCTATATCCACAAGGGCTACTCCGGCTTCTTTTTCGTCGTCGGTCAAAACAGCAGAGGAGGATGCCAATGGTTCCAGTACCAGATCCTGTATTTGCATTCCCACCCGGTTAATACATTTTTCTATGTTTTTTGCCGACGAAATATTTCCAATTACAATATGGAAATTCGCTTCGAGCCTTATACCAGACATGCCAACAGGGTTTTTGATCCCTGTTTCGTTATCCACAATAAAGCTTTGAGGCAGCACATGAATTATTTCTTCGCCAATATCAATTGGTATTTTGTGAGCATCGCGCAGCAAGCGTTTCACGTCGTCGTGGGTTATTTCATCGTCGTACGAATCGCGGTTTATATATCCCCTGGTTTTTAAACTTTTTATATGCTGACCTGCAATTCCTACAAATACGTCCCTGAGTTTAATGCCTGTTCGCTGCTGCACATCGTTTACCACCTGTGATATGGCGTTAACAGTTTCGTCGATGTTCTGCACTACGCCTCGTTTTACACCAGTAGATATAGTTTTGCTAAGACCTAAGATCTCTAATTTATTGTTTGGATGGCGTTTTCCAACTAATGCTACTATTTTGGTTGTTCCAATGTCAATAGCTGCTACAATGTCGTTTTTTTGTATCATGATGATTACCTTTTAGTGCAAATAACCTGGCCTTTATATTTTAAATTTATTGTTTCGTATTTATTCCAACCAACAGCATTAAGGCCATTGATGTAAAGTGATTCCAAATTGTTGAATTTCTCCTCACAATTGCTGATATCGCCAAAAACTATTACGTGAGAGCCAACCCTGGGAATTAATTCAATGTCGTAATTCGCGTTCACATATATTTGTTGAATCTGGGCTTTCCAGAATTCGTTTTCATCTATATATTTTGCCAATTGGTAGATTTCATTCATCAGGGATCGTTTTCCTGGTCGGAGAAAGTCACTTACATTTTGGCTTTTCCCGTTTTGTGCCGGTGCTTTTATAAAACCATTGGCCACCGGAACATGCGAAGTATATTTTCCCGAAAGGCGCATTAGAAATCCATGGTCGTCGATATAGTAGCTTTGGTTTGAAATATCAAATATTCGAACGATAGGATTTCGTTGCTTAATTTCTACCACAACCTTTCCATTAGCGGTTTTAAAAACCTCGGCATTTTCAACTGGCGGAAATGTTTTTAGTTCTGCTTCGATAGATTTCAGATCGATGTTTTTATAGTTTTTGCCTATCAGTTTTATTTTTTTGTTATAGAGTAAGTTAAGAATGTCGCGTGGTTGAATAAACCCGTTTTGCGTACTATCCACAATTCTTACCACAATCATTTTACATACCAGTTCGCTTTTGCGAGAGCCCACAAAGCTTACTGTTATTGACAAAAATGAAACGATTGCTGCAAAAATCAATATGTTTTTTACGCTATGCATCCTTTATTCGTTCAGCTTATATTGGGTTATAAAAAATTCTTTCATGGGTTTAAGAAACGTGTCAATGTCGCCAGCACCCATGGTTAAAACGATATCGGGCTTTTCGATTGTTTCGAGTACCGAAAGCAATTCAGTTTTATTACAGAGAATCTTGTTTTTGTTTTTAATGCGATCGAAAATTATATTCGATGTAACCCCAGGAATTGGTTTTTCACGAGCCGGATAAATATCAAGCAGAATTACCTGGTCGAGTAGATCGAGGCTTTGCGCAAATTCAGCAGCAAAATCCTGGGTGCGCGAAAATAAATGGGGCTGAAAAATTCCTGTTACAAATTTTCCCGGATAAAGCTCTTTCACCGACGAAATTGTATAACGCAATTCTTCCGGATGATGCCCATAATCATCTATCATCATAAAATCCCGATGACGGATGTGGACATCGAACCGACGTTGTACGCCAAGGAACGATTTCATGGCCTCCCGTATTTCCTCGCGATATGCCCCTGCCAGCAATGCCATTGCATAAGCTGCGATAGCATTTTCTACATTTAGTAATCCCGGAAAACCGAGCGTGATGTCAGTAATCTTCCCAAACGGAGTATTCAGGTCGAAATGATAAAGACCATCTTTGGCAATTATTTTTTCAGCATAAAAATCAGCCTCTTCATCCAGCGAATAGGTATATATCCGAACGTGTGAAGGATTTCCTGTCTCCAATCCTTTTTTTATTACCAGGCAGCCTCCGGCCTGTATTTGAGAAATGAACTGCCAGAAGGCTTTTTTCACCTCTTCGTGTGTACCGTATATATCCAGATGGTCGGCATCCATGGCTGTAACCACAGCAAGTCGCGGATATAGCTGAAGGAATGAGCGGTCGTACTCATCGGCTTCGGCCACCACAAAACTGCTCGTTTCGGAGAGAAGTAAGTTGGAGCCATAATTTAGGGAAATTCCCCCCAGAAAAGCACTGCAACCGAGGTGCGATTGTTTCAGTAAATGGGCTGTGATAGTCGATGTGGTTGTCTTACCATGGGTTCCGGCAATAGCAATAACGTCTTTCGATTTCGAAATCAACCCTAATACTTCTGCACGTTTTTTTATACTGAATCCGTTTTTTAATAAAAACAGATATTCGGAGTGAGTAGCAGGAACAGCCGGAGTATAAACAACAAGCGTATTGGCGGAATCCGAAAGCATCGCAGCCGGAATGGCGTTCACATCATCGGTATAATGAATAGCAATACCTTCCTGTTCAAGCAGACGGGAAAGATCGGTTGCAGTGCGATCGTAACCGGCAACCTGTTTCCCCAGGGTATGGAAATACCTTGCCAGGGCGCTCATTCCGATGCCGCCAATTCCTAAAAAATAAACGTTTTTTATGTTGTTTATATCACTCATGGATCAGTTTAAAAATTTCCAGGGCAATTCGTTTGGCCGAACCAAGCTGAGCCATGGTTTTTATATTATCAGAAAGCCTTGCTAATTCATCCGGTTTGCCGATTAAATCAAGCGCACTCGAAACAAGCGTTTGTTGTGCTTCAGCATCTTTAATAAGGATTGCAGCGTTTTTCGCAACCAGCGCCAATGCGTTTTTAGTTTGATGATCCTCGGCTACATTCGGCGATGGAACCAGAATACATGCTTTTTGTACCAGACAAAGTTCGGAAATGGTTCCGGCTCCTGCCCGTGAAATAACTAGGTTGGCAGCGGCATATGCTAAGTCCATCCGCGAAATAAATGCCATTACCTTTACATTTTTAGCATTCGAAGCATCCACTTTTAGTTTCATTTCGTCGAAATACCGCGGGCCTGTTTGCCAAATTACCTGAACCGGAGCGTTCTTTAGCTGCTCTAAGCTGCCGGCAATACTGTTATTAACGGAGCGGGCACCCAGACTTCCTCCCAGAATGAGGATTGTTTTTTTAGTTGGGTCAAGCTCAAAGAAAGCAATCGCCTCCGCTTCTTTCCCTGCAATATCTTCGAGGTCCTGACGGACCGGATTTCCAGTAAGGATAATTTTTTCTTTGGAAAAAAAGCGATCCATTTCTTCGTAAGCAACACAAATTTTAGAAGCTTTTTTAGCCAATAGCTTATTTGTAACTCCTGCATATGAATTTTGCTCCTGAATAACCGTAGGGATTCCTTTTTGAGAAGCGATCTTCAATAATGGGCCACTGGCATATCCTCCCACACCAACGGCAACCTGAGGTTTAAAGTCCTTAATTATTCCACGGGCTTTTACCAGGCTATACATTAATTTAAGTATTACCAGGATGTTGCCAAGCGAAATTTTACGCTGAAAACCGCTGATAGGCAATCCAATAATTTTATATCCTGCCGCAGGTACCTTTTCCATTTCCATGCGTCCCAATGCCCCAACAAAGAGAATCTCAACAGCAGGTTGAAGCTTCTTTAGCGCATTGGCAATAGAAATTGCCGGGAAGATATGCCCCCCCGTACCACCACCGCTGATGATTATTTTATTATGCTGGCTGTAGTTCTCCATTGGGTTCTGTTTGTGTATCCGTTTCAGTTTCGGGTGCTTTTTCTTTTTTTATCGATTTGCTTACGCTTAAAATTATTCCAAGTGCAAGGCTGGTAAATAATTGCGATGAACCTCCCATACTCACTAAGGGTAAGGGCTGGCCTGTAACCGGGAAAATATTTACGGCTACACCCATATTAATCATAGCCTGAAAAACCAGGAGAAGCGTTAAGCCCATCACAAGAAATGCCGGGAATGTCCGGTCGCTTTTTCGGACAATCACACCAGCTCTAAATAAAATCCACATATAGAGAGACAAAACCACCAATCCACCTATTGTTCCATATTCCTCTACGATAATGGCAAAAATAAAATCGGAATATGGATGAGGTAAAAAATTTCGTTGGGTGCTGTTTCCGGGGCCTTTTCCTAAAACACCACCTGTGGCAATAGCTATTTTTGCCTGATCGACCTGGAAATTATTCTCATTCTCTTTCTTACTCGATCCTGTAAAATTCAAAATGCGGTTTTTCCAGGTTTCAACACGATCTCCTAAGCTGGTATGGGTCATAGGGGCCAACCACATAAAAAGGGAAAGGAAAACGATGCCAACCAACCCCGTAATGGCAATATGCTTAATAGCAACCCGCCCTATAAACATGAGTATAATACAAACGCCAAACAAGATAACAGATGTTGATAGATTTGCAGGCAGAATAAGAGCGCAAACAACACCTACGGGAATAATTATAGGTAAAAATGCCTTTCGGAAATCGCTTATTACATCTTGTTTTAATGATAGCATTCGGGCTATATACATCATTAATGCCAGCTTTGCCAAGTCGGAGGTTTGAATAGTAAGTCCAATGCCAGGCAATGTCAGCCAACGCGATGCAGCATTGATATTCGAACCAAACACCAGGGTAACTCCTAAAAGTGGAATACAAATTATAAGCAGTAACTGCGACAGCCTTGAATAGAATGAGTAGGGGATATGATGTGTCACAAATATGATTACCAGGCCGATAAACATATATGTTAGGTGTTTCAGTATATAATAGCTTGTATTTCCATGCTGGTATTTATAGGCAAGGGTTCCGGTTGCGCTATAAACAGCAAGCAAAGAGATGAGGGAGAGTGCAATTATTACACCCCAAATTACCCCATCGCCCTGGAAATATTTTTTAACAGATTCGTTCATTCTTTTCTAGTATGCTTTGTGGATGTTTTAGCATCCAATATTTATTAATCGTTATTAAAGTTCCCGTACAACATCTTTAAACTGTCGGCCACGGTCTTCGTAATTTTCAAAAAGGTCGAAACTGGCGCATGCTGGAGAGAGCAGGACCACTTCGCCGTTTTTAGCATGTTTGTATGCTGCTTTAACAGCGTCTTCAATCGAGTGGGTATCTACAATTACCGGCGCAATTCCTTCAAATGCTTTTATTAATTTTTCGTTGTCCTTCCCCAGACAAATCAAGGCTTTTACCTTTTCTTTCACAAGGTCGTACAATTCGGTATAATCGTTTCCTTTGTCCAGTCCTCCCGCAATCCAAACAACCTTGGTGGTTTGACATTCAAGGGCATACCAGGTCGAATTTACATTGGTACCCTTTGAATCGTTGATATAATCTACCCCATGAATTTTAAGGACATGCTCCAAACGGTGCTCTACTCCCTGAAAATCCGTCATGCTTTCGCGGATTATTTCTTTACGGATTTCCAATACTTTTGCTGTAATTCCCGCAGCCATCGAGTTGTAGGTGTTGTGCCTCCCTTTTAGCGACAACTCATCGAGCGACATGGTAAAGTCGTCTTCCTGATAATTAATAACCATGTTATTATTATCGACATATGCGCCGGGGCGGTGAATATGTGCCACCGAAAATGGCAGTTTCTGAGCCGTAATTACAATTCGCTCCAACTCGCGGATCGTGACATCGTCGTCGGAACAAAATATAAAGAATTGTTCTTTCGTCAGGTTTTGTGTGATACGGAATTTTGAGTTAATGTAATTCTGAATATTATATTCGTACCTGTCTAAATGATCAGGAGTGATATTTAGCAGGATCGCAATATCGGCACGGAAATCAAACATTCCGTCGAGTTGAAAGCTGCTAAGTTCAATTACATAGTAATCGAATTCGTCTTCGGCTACCGACCAGGCAAAGCTTTTACCCACATTACCCGCCAAACCAACGTTTAGTCCTGCTTTTTTCAGCATGTGGTGAATAAGGGTAGTGGTGGTTGTTTTTCCGTTACTTCCGGTAATACAGATTTTCTTAGCGTCGGTATAACGGCCTGCAAATTCGATTTCTGAAATGATAGGAATTTCGCTTTCCCTAATTTTTTTTATAATAGGAGCTTTCTCCGGAATACCGGGGCTTTTTACGACTTCATGGGCATTCAGAATGAGTTCCTCGGTATGTTGTCCTTCCTCGTAATGAAGTCCATATTTATCGAGGATGACTTTATATTTTGGTTTTACAATTCCCTGATCGGATATAAAAACATCGAACCCTTTTTTTTGGGCAAGGATGGCAGCACCTAAACCACTTTCAGCAGCTCCAAGAATCACTATGCGTTTTCGTTCAGTCATAACGGCGATGTTAACGGATTTTTAGAGTTACGATGGTAAAGATTGCCAGGATAATTCCCACAATCCAAAAGCGTGTTACTATTTTGGCTTCGGGGTACCCTTTCATCTGGAAATGATGATGCAGGGGCGCCATTCGGAAAATTCGCCGTCCCTCCCCGTATTTTCTTTTTGTATATTTAAAATACCCCACCTGCATCATTACCGAAACATTTTCGATAAGGAAAATGCCACACAAAACAGGTATTAATAATTCTTTTCGGATAAGAATGGCAAAAACGGAGATAATTCCTCCCAAGGCCAAGCTGCCGGTATCGCCCATAAATACTTGAGCCGGATACGTATTATACCATAAAAATCCAACGGTAGCCCCAATAAATGCACTGATAAATATTACCAGTTCGCCCGTGTAAGGCAGGTACATGATGTTTAAGTAATTCGAATAAATAATATTGCCCGAAACATACGCTAAAATTGCCAGCGTTGCACCAATGATAGCTGAAGTTCCCGATGCCAGCCCGTCGAGGCCATCGGTTATATTTGCCCCGTTGGATACTGCAGTTATAATTAATATCACAACGATTGTAAAAATTATCCAGGTATATTTTTGTGCTTTATCGCCCATAAACCAAATGAGGGCGCTGTAATCGAACTCATGGTTTTTGAAAAAAGGGATTGTAGTGGTTGTCGATTTTCGGTCCTGAACAACGTAGCTAGTTGATTCAGGTGTATTTTCAGGATTTTCGATGGTTTGGGGAGCCGATTGATTTGTGCCTGAAACAACACGCTCGCGAACTACCATTTGATCGCTAAAGTGGATTGTTAAACCAATTATTAGTCCTAACAAAACCTGCCCTGCAATTTTAAATTTACCATGGAGCCCCTTTTTATCTTTTTTGAACACCTTAATATAATCGTCTACAAACCCAACTATTCCAAGAGTTACGGTAGTTACAATCATTAAGATAATGTATATATTCAAAATATCGCAGAGTAACAAAGTGGGAACCAGTATGGATATTAAGATAATTATTCCTCCCATGGTTGGAGTACCTTTTTTTTGCATCTGACCTTCCAACCCTAAATCGCGAACTGTTTCGCCAATTTGCTTTAACTGGAGATAGTTTATCAACCGTTTACCAATAACCAGAGCAATAAACAACGATAGTATAATTGCAAATGAAGCCCTGAACGAAATGTAGTGAAACATTCGTGCTCCCGGGAAATTCAGGGTTTCTAAATATGTGAACAGATAGTACAACATATCAATGGGTGTTATTTAGGGTTTGGAATAATTCGTGAATAATTTCTTTGTCGTCGAAATGATGTTTAACGCCCTTAATTTCCTGGTAGTTTTCGTGCCCTTTCCCTGCTACCAAAACGATATCCCCCTTTTGGGCAAGCATAATGGCTGTTTTAATAGCCTCCCGCCGGTCGACAATCGAGAGTACTTGCCGTTGTTCCGCAATATCAAGACCCTGAAGCATATCGGCAATAATTTGCGATGGCTCCTCGCTGCGAGGGTTATCGGATGTGAAAATTACTTTAGAACTTAGTTTTATTGCTGCTTTCGCCATTATGGGGCGCTTGGTTTTGTCGCGGTCTCCACCAGCTCCAACCACAGTAATAACCTGTTCTTTTCCCGAGCGGATCTGATTAATTGTTTTAAGCACATTTTCCAATGCATCCGGGGTATGAGCATAGTCTACAATGGCAGTAATACCATCGGCCGAGCGGATATATTCAAACCTTCCCGAAACGGAAGTCAGACTGCTTAAAACTTCCAATACCTCTTCGGGGTTTTGGTTCAATAAAACTGCGGTGCCATAAACCCCTAATAAGTTGTAAGCATTGAACTCTCCAATAAAATGGGTCCATACTTCTTTGCGATCAATCTGAAGCAACATACCATCGAAAAGACTTTCCAAAATTTTTGCATGGAAAGTAGCCATCGATTTTAATGCAAATGTTTTAACTGCAGCACTGGTGTTTTGCACCATTACCTTTCCATTTCTGTCGTCGGCATTTATCAGGGCAAAGCTTCCTTTTGGCAAGCCGTCGAAGAACAGTTTTTTTGCTTTGATATATTCGTCAAAGGTTTTGTGAAAATCAAGATGATCGTGGGTTATATTGGTAAAAATTCCACCCTCGAATTTTAGTCCTGCAATACGGTGCTGAACTACCGAATGCGAACTTACTTCCATAAAGCAATACTCACAGCCAGCCTCTATCATTGCTAACAACAGGGCATTAAGCTGAAGGGCATCGGGAGTGGTATGTGTTGCAGCTACTTCCTTATTATCCACATAATAAACTACTGTAGAAATAAGACCTGCTTTATATCCTAGTTTGCGAAACATGTGGTAAAGCAACGTGGCAGTAGTAGTTTTACCATTTGTGCCGGTAACCCCAACAAGTTTTATCTTTTCCGAAGGACGGTTGTAATAGTTGGAGCAAATTTGTCCCAAAGCTTTGGCGCTGTCGTCTACCAAAATATAAGTAACGTCGGAGGAGATTTCGGAAGGTAATTCTTCGCAAACAATAACAGAAGCCCCTTTCTCAATTGCCAAGGCAATAAAGGTATGGCCATCGACAACCGTACCCCGGGTTGCAACAAAAGCAGAACCGGCGGTTACCTTCCGACTGTCGAAGCAAATTCCCGACAATGCTTTCTCAGCACTCCCTAAGAGCTTTGTTACTTTAACATCTGTTAATATGTCGTTTGCAGTTTTCAATTCTATGTTTTTGTATTCAGTTTATAGTTTTTAGTCGATAGTATATAGTCCATAGTCTATGGTAAACAGCCTTATTCTTTTAGCTTTCTGCTTACAACTCTCTTATCCCATACTCATGCTCAAATAAACAGTATTTCCCTGCCTCACCCGCGTTCCGGGGGCAATGCTTTGGCTTACTACTTTTCCGCGTCCTCTTACTATCACTCTTAACCCGGCATTTTCAAGCAGGTAAAGGGCATCTTTCAACCCCATATCTACCACGTTAGGTACCAGGTGTTCAATAATTTTTCGGTTACTATATTCAATTTTATTATCTTTTCGGTTAGTCATTACCCAATCGGTTTCTGCATTTTTTTCATTTACCGGAATATTGAGTTTATCCATAACAATGTCCAGTTCTTTGCGTTTCCCGGTTTTAGAATATGGAATATCTACCACAGGGTGCCTTTCGGGTTTTACGATCGCGTGCCAGTTTAAGCTGGATGCATACACCTTGTCGGCTATTTCTTTAAAAACAGGACCTGCGACCACATTTCCATAATAAACGCTGTTTGAAGGGGCATTTACTACTACAATGCAGGAGTATTTTGGGTCTTCGGCAGGAAAATATCCTACAAAGGATGCCTGATAGCTCACCTTGTCATATCCTGCTTTTCCACGGGCTATTTGCGCGGTGCCAGTTTTTCCTGCAATCCGCAGGATGGTATCGCTTAAGTTATGAGCAGTTCCTGAATCTACCACCCCTGCAAGCATTTTACGCAATTTTTTTAAGGTGGAGCCAGAACAAATCGAAGGGTTTATCACTTCCGTTTCAAAGGTTTTTATTTCATTACCATGCAAGGTAATCGACTTTACAAAGCGGGGTTTCACCATTTCGCCATTGTTGGCAACGGCGTTATAAAATGTAAGGGTATGAATGGGGGCGAGGCGCACCTCATACCCTATTGACATCATTGGGAGCGACCAGCCCGACCAGAAGCGATCGCCAGGATATTTAATTTCAGGTTTTCCTTCTCCGCGAATTTCTATTCCAAGCTTCTGGTTTAATTTCATGCGATAAAGCCTGTCGATAAACTGACTTTCGCGTCCGGAATAATATTGGATTATTTTTTTCGAAATTCCCACATTGGAGGAATGGGTAAACGCTTCGAGCATGGTAATTTTCCCTAAGCCCTCATCTTCAGTGTCTTTAATATTCTTGCCTTTGTAAAGAAAGCTGCCTTTGCCGGTGTCTACCGTATCTTCCAAATTGATGTAGCCATCTTCGAGCAGTGCAATCATGGATGCCAGTTTAAAAGTCGAACCAGGTTCAGTACTTTCTCCCAACGCATAATTATATCGCTCGAAATAAAGACCACCCGGGTCTTTTTCCAGGCTTGCCATTGCTTTAATTTCGCCGGTTTCGACTTCCATAAGAATAGCACACCCGTGATGGGCATTATGTTTTGTAAGTTGTTTACGAAGAGCGCTTTCGGCAACATCCTGAATGTTTACATCAATGGTAGTGGTAATATCATATCCATCCTCGGGTTCCACTTCGTTGCGGTCGTTTACAGGCATCCATACACCACCTGAAAGGCGCTGCATTAAGCGGATACCTTCTTTCCCGGCCAGGTAATCGTCGTATGCCCCTTCGATTCCTACAATATTTCCCACATCGCTTTTACTGGTATTTCCAATAGTTCGGGTAGCTAACGAACCATGCGGTTTAAACCGAACGTTGTTTTGAACAGCAATAAGTCCTCCCTTATTTTGCCCCAACCGAAACATCGGAAATGTCCGAAGCTTTTTTAACTGGATATAATCGACCTTGCGGCTTAACAAATAGTACCTTTTATTTTCTTTTCGGGCTTTTTTAATTTCGTTTTTATAGGCAGCTTGCGATTTGTCGCCCAAAAGTCTCGAAAGACAAAGGCTTAATGAATCTATACTTTTGTTAAATACTTCCTGGGTAAGACCTTTAGCCCGGGTGTCGATACGAATTTCGTAAAATGGAACAGAACTGGCTAGCAAACGACCATCGTACGACAAAATATCCCCGCGGTTTGGACTAATAGTAATGTCTTTTAAACTCAGCTCCTTAGCCAATCCTCTCCATTTGCCCCCTTGAATAAATTGCACCACAAAGAGCTGAATGATAATAAAAATGGCTAGTATCACCAAGCTAATGTATACAGTTCCTACACGAAGCAATATGTCTTTTTTTATAGACATGGTTAATTTCTCGATTTTATTTTAGCGGGAGGTTCTGTTGATTCAACCAATCCCAGGTTATTTTCTTTTACCAATCGAACTACTTCCGATTGTTTACTCAGTTTCATAAGTTCAGAGGCTGTAGTTATTTCCTCAGCCCGTAAATTTTTTACCTCAGTTTGTATTCGGGTAATATCCCGAACTACTTTTTCGGCGTGAAACCGGTTTCCTATATAAATAATTCCTATAAAACTCAGGAAAATGATGAAAGGAAGTTGTTTCACCACATTTTTTCGGGTTAAAACTGTGCCATCCAGAAATTCGCGAAAAGAAGTGCCTTTCAGCTCTTTGCTTTCAACTTTCTGGTCGACAAATTCTACATTCTCCTGTTTCATTTCTTAACTATATATTGATGCAATCAAATTTATATTCGTTCTGCAATTCTAAGTTTAGCACTTCTGGCTCTGCTATTTTCTTCAATTTCCTTTTCCGAAGGAATAATAATTTTATTATGAATACTTTTAAAAGGAACTTTTCGGTTTCCAAACAAGTCGCTCTCTGCTGCTCCTTCGAATATTCCGTTTTTGACAAAATTCTTAACAATACGGTCCTCCAGGGAGTGGTAGGTTATAACCACCAATCGGCCACCCGGCTTTATTGCGTTTACTGTTTGCATCAGCATTGCTTTCAGACTTTCGAGTTCACTGTTTACTCTGATACGTAAGGCCTGATATACCTTTGCCAGGTATTTGTTTTCCTGGTTACGGGGGATAGCAGGCTTAATAGCTTCAATAAAAGCATAGCTGTTATCGAGCTTAACAGTTTGTCGCGCAAGTGCAATTAAATAAACTAGTTTGCCGGCATTTTCCACTTCGCCATATTCGCGGAAAATAATACGAAGTTCGTTTTCGGTGGCATTCATTAAAATATCGGCGGCAGTCAATGGTGCTTTGGGGTTCATGCGCATATCCAACGGGGCGTTATACTGATAAGTAAAGCCCCGCGATACCTCATCGAAGTGATGCGACGAAACTCCCAAATCGGCTAATAAACCATCAATCTGAGGTATTTTGTTATATTTTAAAAAATTTCTCAAAAAACGAAAATTACTATGGCAAAATATAAATCGTTCGTTATCAATAATATTTTTCTCAGCATCTGCATCCTGATCGAAGGCTAAAAGCTTGCCGGTAGTTAAATGCGATAAAATTTCGCGCGAGTGGCCGCCTCCCCCAAAGGTGACGTCTACGTAAATGCCGTCGGGTTTAATGTTTAGTCCTTCAATACTTTCACGTAGCAATACCGGTGTGTGATAGGTCATGGTGCATCAGGGTTTTGAAGGTTTCCGCCAAGAATTTTAGTTGCCAGTTCTCCAAAATCTTCAATTTGGCTTCCTGTTTGTTCGTAAAGTTCTTTCGACCAAATTTCTATTTGCCCCAATTGCCCAGCCACTATTACATCTTTATCAATATCTGCTAACTTGAGAAGTCGTGCAGGAATTAACAGCCGGTTATTTGCATCAAGTTCAATTTCTGCAGTATCTTTGGAGAATTCGCGGATAAACATCCGGTGTTCCTGGTTAAAATATCGGTTGGTGTTTTTAGCAATAATTTCGATTTGACGATGCCATTCATCCTTTGTATACAGTACCAAACATTTCTCGAAAATGTCTTTTTTTATGACAAATTTATCACGGGCTACTTCAGGCATTTGTTTTATAAATCCCTGAGGCAACATGATTCGGCCTTTTGGGTCGACCTTGCATGCATAATCCCCTATAAACGATGTCATTCTTAACTAGTTAATGTAGCCGTAAAATTATGTAAAAAATTCACCACTTTATACCACTTTTCTCCATTATTTACCACTTTGTTGATAACTTTTTGAACTGAATAGTTTATTTTGTTCTTTTGTTGTAATAAATAATGCCTTACCAATGGAAAACACGAATGAACAAGACTTACGGATTGATTTAGATTCTGTTATTCGCAATAAGAATCCCAAACTCTTAAAATTGCTTCCGCGTTTTGTGCTGAATTATATAAAAAGAATCATACATCAGGATGAACTAAATGCTGTTATTTACAAGTTAAAGGGCCTATACAACCTCGATTATGTGAATGAAGGGTTGAAGGATCTTGGAGCCAGTTATGTTGTTAAGGGATATGTGAACATTCCGCCGCATGGAAGATTTATTTTTGCCGGAAACCATCCGTTAGGAGGCTTAGACGGACTGGTACTTATAAGCGCCGTGGGGAAAAAATTCCCCAATGTGAAGTTTATTGTGAACGATCTGCTTCTGAATATCAGAAGCATGGATGATATTTTTATCCCAGTAAATAAACATGGCAGGCAAACTGCCGATTATGCACGCAAAATTGAAGAAGCATACAGTTCGGATGCTCAAATTCTTTATTTTCCGGCAGGATTATGTTCCCGAAAAATTAAGGGTAAAATTATCGACCTGGAATGGCACCGAAATTTTATCCAGAAAGCCATTGAATATAAGCGTGATGTTGTGCCATTTTATTTTGAAGCCCGCAATTCAAATTTCTTTTATAATTTGGCAAACCTGCGGAAATGGTTAGGCATAAAGGTTAATATTGAAATGTTTTTTTTGGTAAATGAGCTTTTTAAGCAACGAACTAAAAAGATTGAGCTTACTTTCGGAAAACCAATCTCTTATACTCAGTTTAGTAAGGGAGGGGATAAAAAAGAGTGGGCCAGTTATGTTCGCAAATGCGTGTATGATATTCCTCCAAAGTGATTTTATATCCTGAATGCGAAGAAAAGCTTGTAAGAATAGGGAAACAATTCAATATCGGTTTTGACTCATCGCTATTTTTCGTTAATTTTGGATTTCTAAAAAAAAAGGATATGAAAGATTTACTTCCGCCAATTCCCAGAGAGGAAATTTTGAAGGAGCTATCAGAGGATAAATTTGTGCGGAAAACGAATAACGGAGGAAACGAACTTTATATTTTCTCCGGTGACGATTGTCCAAAACTGATGCAAGAGGTTGGGAGATTGCGCGAAGAAGCCTTTCGGCATGCTGGTGGAGGGATTGGTGAAGAAATGGATGTTGATCATTTCGATTTTGGAGAAGGATGTTACCAGCAACTTATTGTTTGGGACCCGGATGCGAACCAGATTTTGGGCGGGTACCGGTTTAAAATTTGTGATGAAAATACCTTAGATCAGCAGGGAAACGTTCTGCTCTCCACTGCCGAATTATTTAATTTTACCGAAGACTTTAAAAAAGTATATCTTCCGCATTTAATAGAACTTGGTCGCTCGTTTGTACAGCCCCTGTACCAATCAACCGGAAAAATAAGGAAAGGTATTTTTGCACTGGATAATCTTTGGGATGGACTGGGAGCCATCATTGTAAAAAATCCGGAGAAAAAATATTTCTTTGGCAAGGTTACCATGTATAAATCTTATAATACCGATGCCCGCAATCATTTATTATATTTTCTCGAACGTTATTTTGCCGATACCGAAGAATTATTAACTCCTGTTTATCCTATGGAAACACATATGAACAGGGAGGTTTTGGGACACATTTTCTCGGGTGAAGATTACAAAGAAGATTATAATATTTTAAGAAAATCGGTACGAAATCTTGGCGAAATCATCCCTCCGCTTATTAATTCTTATATGGAGCTTTCTCCATCCATGAAGGTGTTTGGAACAGCTATTAATCCTCACTTTGGAGGGGTGGAGGAAACCGCAATTATGGTAACCATAAACGATATTTACAAAGAAAAGGTGGAACGCCACATTTCTACCTTCGATCCAAAGTATTGGTTGCGGAGATTGAGAAATAGCCAGATCAGCCACATTCGCTTATTTCCGAAAAGAAGGAAATAGAAAGGTAAAACCGTTTTTGGCTGGCTTAGCAACGTATTATTTTTGAAGTCTGAGCTTACTCCGAAAAGGGGGAAAAAGACTTTTCGGAGTAGGCTTAAGCTTATATGGTATGTTACGCTAATTCAGTTTCCAGAATATTAAAAAACGTATGTTTGGCAAATTTTTCCCTCCAGGGGTAATGTCCACAATTATCCAGATTGACAAATTTGAATTTCTTTATGATTTTGGACAAAGGCTCTTCCACCCCTTTTGCAGGATGGGTGTCGTAATTGCCATGTATAGCAAGAACGGGGCATTTAATTTTTCGTCCCAACTGAATCAGGTCACCAAACCGTCTTAAGCGGTCGGCTTCGGTCCAAACAGATTGAAATATGGTGGGCTGAAACTCAATTTCTCCATTATCAACATCTTCGCAATCATATAAATCCGAACGTTCCATTAAATCGCAGAAGCGTTTTAATTTTTCATTATCGAGGTTTTCTGATTTATTCATCCAGTTAATAATTCCCTGGGCTTCGTTGCGGTCCTCTTCGGAAAGTCGGCTAAGACGGAGTTTTGTAAGGTTGAAATTATATCTCTCATCAAAGGAGCCCGCGGCAATTAGAATTAGTTTTTCTACTTTTTCGGGATGCGCCGCAGCATACAAATAAGCTAACCAGGCACCCCATGAATGGCCTATAATTTTCACCTTCCCTTCGGAGCAGTTGTCAGTAATAAACGAATGAAGTTCTTCTATTTGCCCATTTACCGAGTTTGCAGTTTGAAAGGGTTCCAGTACACTTTGGTTCTTTGAAATGACTTTCGCTAAATAACCCAGACTACCTGGTGCGCCAGGTCCACCATGAACCACTACTACTTTATAAGGCTTTTCACCATATATTCTGTAATTGCGCATATTAAAAATGAATTGGTGTAATTTTTACTAAAATATTTTGTAAAAATAATACATAAAGGGGCTAAAATCAATAGGTAGTTTACATTAATTACAAAAAATTACCTGAGATATGTCATTATATAATAGGGGTAAATTGTAAATATAGGTAAATAAGTGATTCTACCCTCCTTATAGTGAGTGGGCTTACATACTATATGTAAAAAGTTTAGTTGGTGAATTTATTTCTCTTAAAGAATTTCTTATTAGCAAAACGAATAGTCGTACCCAGGAATAATAATAGCCACTGCTATACGAATTAAATTTTAAAATTCAATTCGTATAGCAGTGGCTAACCTGATAACTCACACTATTAAAAGTTGAGAACACTCTTGACCCTTCCTCCAGGGTTGATATTTTGTTCGGATCAAAAGGTTATTATGGTCTTCAAATATTTCTTACTACCTCCAATTTCGAGGGAAGCAACGTGAATTTCTATCCCTCCCAGTTTACAGCAACCCTTCCACAAGCTTTCCTGTGGATTTTGGAATATAAAAACGGTTTAGTGTAAGCTTCTTTTTATTTTTGGGTTCTTGCAGGTAAGTATTTATGGCTAGTCCATTAAGAGCCATTTTTTTAACCTCATTCTTACCGTCAAACAATGTGATATAGTCGGTGTAAGCTTTTATTTCGACCCTTTTTCTGGACTTTTTATCTTTTTTAATAATAAGCGTTCCATAATGCGACGAATCTAATGCGGTACCGGTATAACGATCCTGTATTTCCCAAAATAGTCCTTTTAAAGCAACAGAGTCGATGCAATATTTTTCCCTTGTCAGAGAATCAAGATTTTTGTTTCCCGAAATCTCGCGCATGTAAGCATTTACGGTCGAGTTTTGCACTACCCCGCCCAGTCTGTAATTATGAGGATGATAATTCGCTAGTAATACATCTTCGGCAGTATGGCCGTTGGTTGTAAATCCAATGTAAGTGCGCGACGTAATTATTTTTGCTATAGCACGGGAAAGTCCGCCGGCTTTCATGGCAGTTTTAATGGTTTCCAGTTCTTGTGGATTGAGGGTAATATTTGTATTTTCCTTAAAGGCTTTTAAAATATCCGTATCGCCCGTCAATGGCTTAATAAGGGAGGCTAAACCGTCGGCAGTAAGTTTGCAATCGCGCAAAGGCTTCACCAGACTTGCAACGGTAACGGTATCGTATCCCGATGCCATTCGTGCATTTCCAATACTCATTCCACTGTTTCCATGGTCGGGACAGATAACTACCGCGGTATTTCCATCCTTTTTGGCAAAATCAATAGCAACTTTCACGGCTTCGTCAAAGGCCAGAAATTCAGTAACCATACCTACCGGATCATTATTGTGGGCAGACCAGTCAACTTTACTTCCTTCGACCATCAGAAAAAAGCCTTTTTTATTCTGCGAAAGAATCTGAATGGCTTTATCTGTCATTTCTGAAATGGATGGGATAGAATCTTTGTTTGTATCCAGGTCGTTTGGTAAGGCATCGTCTGCAAAAAGTCCCCATACAAGGCTGTCGGAAGAAGAGAGCCTGTTAAAATCCTTTTTTGTGGTAACATAGTTGTAATTTTTGCTTTTCAACACCGCCACTAAATCCTCTTTATCGTCGCGCTTTAAAGGAGAAAGATATTTGGTGCCGCCTCCAAAAACAACATTTAGGTTATTATAAACCATTTGCTTGGCTATGTTGTAATATTTATCGCGGTATGGAGTGTGAGATGAAAAAGCAGCCGGAGTTGCATGCGGAAACTGGCAGGTTACTACCAACCCGGTAGATTTTTGATCCAGTTTGGCAGCTTCCAAGATAGTGAATAAGGGTTGGTACGCCATGGTTGGATCGATATTTACCAAATCTTTTGCTTTTCCTGCTGATGGAGGATAGGTAGCAATAAACCCGGTATGCGACAAATGTCCCGTTGCATAGGTACTTCCTGTAGGAGCGGAATCTCCGGTCGGGGCATCGGAAGAGTGGGTTTTAACAAATCCGGAGATATAAGGATCAATGTTTAGCCAGCACTCATCTTCCGGACAAATTCCATATTTATACCATCGGCTTAACGAAAGGATGCTGGAGCTGGTTCCATCGGGAATCAGTATAATTACATTTTTAACCTGTTTTTCTTGTTGAGCATTAATAGGACTTCCATTCAATGATAATAGAAGTATAGAAAACAGATAAAGAATTTTAGTCGTCATGGGGTTTAGTTTTGAAGAAAACAAATATAGCAATGACTTTCCTTTTTGAGATTAAGGAATTATTAAAAAATTAGTAAGTCTGATATGCAATAAGAATTTAAGATTTTATGTCGTTTAGTTTAGGATTGAATAATTAATCAACACTTCGACTCAGTGTGACACTAATACCAGTTTGTCAGGCTGAGTCGAAGCCTGCTTCTTAACTAAATGACATTGATAAGGATTTATTCAACATAAATCTTCTCAAAACCATTCCTATTGGACTAGGATTTCGAAACTACTTTCTAAAAATTTATTAGTAAGCCCGTTTATCGTTTCCCTCGACATAATTAATAAATGCATTGTTTGCCACCTTGTTCCCACCGGGGGTTGGATAGTCGCCGGTAAAATACCAGTCACCTTTATCATTTGGACAAGCTATATGCAAATTCTCCACTGTTTGATATAATATTTCCAATTCAGCTTTTGTTTCGGAAGTACGCAACATTTGAGAAATTTTCTTCGAAATATCATTCGGAGTAAAGGGGCTATATATAGCTTTTACGTGGTTTTCGGTAAATTCTTTTGGGGTATATTGTTGTTCCTTACACTTCTTGTAAACTTCATTAATTACCGACGATTTTCCGGTTTCCTTCAATAAAGCAATTGCTGCCTGAAAGGCTACAAAATCGCCTAGTTTAGCCATATCTATTCCATAGCAGTCGGGGTAACAAATCTGTGGTGACGACGAGACTACCACAATTTTTTTAGGTTCGAGGCGGTCGAGGATCTTAATAATGCTCTTTTTTAAGGTAGTGCCCCGAACAATCGAATCGTCAATAATTACAAGGTTATCAACTCCAGGACGGATAGAACCATAGGTAACATCGTAAACATGCCCCACCATGTTCGACCGGCCTTTATCCTGTGTAATAAAAGTACGGAGCTTAACATCTTTAATGGCAACCTTTTCTACCCGAAACTGCTCATCCATTATTTTGTCGAGCAACTCAGGAGTAATATTTGGACCGGCAGCTAATATTGCTTTTTTCTTTTTATCCGATAAGTAATCTTCAATGCCGCGAATCATGCCATAAAAGGCGGTTTCGGCAGTATTGGGGATATAGGAGAATACCGTATGTTCCAGATCGAAATCAACGGCTTTAAGAATTTCGGGAATAAGGAGTTCGCCTAGTTTACGACGCTCAATATTAATATCACGATCGCTGCCGCGGGAGAAATAGATCCGTTCGAATGAGCACGACTTTCGTTCGAATGGTTCCCGAACGATCTCTTCGGATACCTGTCCGTTTTTGCGAACTATAATGGCACTTCCGGGCTTGATTTCTTTAACCTGATCGGTTTTTAAGTTAAAAGCAGTTTGTATTACAGGACGTTCGGAGGCAATAACTGCCACTTCATCGTCGTGATAATAAAAAGCTGGGCGAATTCCCCAGGGATCGCGCATTACAAAGGCATCTCCATGTCCGATAATTCCGGCAATTGCATAGCCACCGTCCCAACGTTTGCTGGCTTCGCGCAATATGGAGCCAACATTCATGTTTTCGCCAATAAGATTGGTTATTTTTACATTATCGTTCCCAAATTGTTTGTAATGTTCGAACAGGCGTTGATTTTCGCGGTCAAGAAAATGGCCTACATTTTCGAGAACAGTTACAGTGTCAGAATATCCCCGGGGAAATTGCCCCAGGTTTACAAGAATATTAAAAAGCTCATCAACATTAGTCAGGTTGAAGTTTCCGGCAAGGGCCAGGTTACGGGTGCGCCAGTTATTACGCCGAAGCACCGGGTGAACTTTGTCAACAGTATTATTGCCAAAAGTACCATAGCGAAGATGTCCCAAATATAATTCCCCGGCAAAGTCGAGTTCTTGTTTTGCCCAGTGGGCATTATCCAATAAGTCGGGGTTGCTTTTCTTTACTTCTTCAAAATGATTGTAAATCTTTTTAAAAACAACACCAATGGAATTTTCTTCGATTGACCGGTTTCGATAGATAAACTCATTTCCAGGTTCCATGTCGAGTTTCACACACATAACCCCGGTTCCATCCTGGCCACGGTTACGTTCTTTTTCCATTATCAGGTAAAGCTTTTGAAGCCCATATTGCCAGGTTCCGTATTTTAATTGGTAATATTCGAGTGGTTTTAATAACCTAACAAGGGCAATTCCACAATCGTGCTCCAACTGATCCGTCATTGTTATCCGCTTTATTTATCTAGTTTGGGAAAATTTATTCTGGTTTCTAAAATTATTGATTTTGGAAAAAACTTTTCGATTTCCAGTTTCAACTTAGTGGCTTCCGATTTTGTCCGGAAATCACCCACGAATAATTTCGATTCGGGTTGTTCGTAAAAATAATATACTTCAACTCCCGGGAAATTTCTTAAAAACTGGGCTTTCGCGTCAAAAGCAGCTTTTTTAGAGTTTTGATTATTTTCTTTGAAAATTAAAATACGGTAACCAATAATACCATCGTTCCGCCGGTTTATTTCCAAATGCCTTGCCAACAAGTCGTCAATTCTACTATCCTGAACAATTTCTACTCTTCCCTCGCCGGGACTGACAGTTTGAAGACTTTTTAAAATGGCGGGTTTTGGATAAGTAGTCCCCGATTGGGCTATCGAAAGTAAAGGGAATAGGGCAAATAAAATTACAATACTTATAAAGTGCTTCATTTCAATTAGATATGAATGAAAAATCGGGACAAATTTAAACATTTTTTATTCGTATTCTAATTATTTTTATTGGTATAATTTTATGTCCTTGAATTCGAATGTCTTCCGGTACAGAAAAGTTCTTCCGGCAACAGATCCCGATACCGAAACCCGGGAGTCGCGACGATTCACAATTTGCATTAGCGATAAAAGTCCATTTTTCAAACTTGTAATTTCAAATTTTGCAGTAACAGGATACTCCTTTTTAGTTCTGGCCAACAGTGTAATATTGTCCATCTGCGAAAGATGGCCTATTTTTTTATCGTTCATCATTAAGTCAAACTTCGCATCGGTTATCTTCATCCGCAAAGGATTGGGATTATCAATTTCGATGTCAGCCCTAAGCGTTAGCGCATTGTCCTTAAATTCAACAATTTCGAAATTTCTAAACTGACTGATTTCAATTTCTTTAAGCGATGTACACGAGGTCAATACAACAGAGAAAAACAGGAGAGCCAGTAACCATTTATATCTTGACATACATTTTAGATTTAGAGTTGACAAAGATAGAAAGATGATGCGAAACACATTTTAAAATTTGTAACAACCTTCGAAAACATCATACTTTGTGAATAATTAAAATTATTAAACTTCAGATAAAGCAAAATGTTTCAAACATGTACTTTCTTTACATCAGAACTATCCTATATAACCTTTAAAAACTAATTTTATTATGAACAAAGCTTCGCATTTAAAATGGTCGTTTGTAGTTATTTTTGTTCTTTTTATTTTTTCTGCCTGCAACGTTCAAAACGAGAAAGAAACACCCACAGCTATGACAAATATTACAGCAACCATAAGGCAATTGGTGGTAGACACCCTTGTTAAAATGTACCCTCAGGTTGAAAAAGCCCGTATTGAAACCGGCGTAGAACAAACTGCCTACTTTTGGAAAAAGGAGGATGGCACTCCAGAAGAATTTAAGGATTTTTGTATCGAAAACTTTGTTTCTACCTCTGATGAACTTGATACCGCCTATTCCAAGATCGCACGTAACCTTGAAATATTGTATGGTAATTTCAATAAAATGTCGGTTTTTCTGAAAGAACCGCTTCACATGAACATGGGTGAGATTACCGCAGTCGACAATATGTTTGGCGGTTATGAGCCTTCGAGCCACCTCGAGGAAGATTTCTTTCAAAACAAACTTGCTTTTTATATTCTTTTAAATTATAAATATTACAGCCTTAACGATAAGCTCAAATTAGAAGGAAACTGGAACCGGAAAAATTGGGGGTATGCCCGCTTAGGCGACCTTATTACTTCGCGCATACCTTCGCAACTTTTATTAAAGTATGGCGATATTGTTACCAAAGCCGATTCGTATATCTCTGATTACAATATTTATATGGGTAACCTAACCGATGGAAAATCCGATTCGGCTATGTTTCCGAAAGAGCTAAAACTCATTAGTCACTGGGGACTCCGGGATGAATTGAAATCGAATTATGCCGAAAAAGATGGATTGGCCAAGCAGCAAATGATTTATGAGGTTATGAGAAGGATTATTATGCAGGAAATTCCTTCAGAAGTAATTAATTCGGATAAATTTACCTGGAATCCTTTTGAGAATAAAGTGTTTGAAGCAGGTAAGGAAGTGAAATTTATGCCGGAGGATAATATTCGGTACGAAACCTTACTATCGAACTTTAAGGCATTGAAAGAAATGGACACGTATAATCCTTTCTTTCCTACTTATATTGAGGCAAAGTTCAATTCTGAAATGGAAATCCCTCAACCGGAAGTCGAAAAACTATTTATTGAACTGGTGAGTTCGCCACAGGTAAAAAAAGTAGCAGCTTTAATTGAAAGTCGCTTAGGGAGAAAGATTCAACCATTCGACATTTGGTATGATGGATTTAAAAGCAGAAGCGGTATTCGGGAAGATGATCTGAACAAAAAGGTAAAGGTTGATTTTACCGATGCTGCCGAATTCGAAAAACGGATTCCGCAGATATTAACGAAACTTGGCTTTTCATCGGAAAAGGCAGCTTACATCGGTTCAAAAATACAGGTAGATGCCGCTCGTGGTTCTGGTCATGCCTGGGGTGCGCAAATGCGCGGCGATAAAGCCCGCCTCCGCACCCGTGTTTCGGAAGGTGGAATGGATTACAAAGGTTTTAATATTGCCATGCACGAGCTGGGACATTGTGTAGAGCAAACAATTACCTTATATGATATTGATCAGTATATGTTAAACGGAGTTCCCAACACTGCCTTTACCGAAGCATTGGCTTTTGTTTTTCAGGAGCGCGATTTGGAAGTATTGGGGATAAAGAATACCGATCCGTTGCATAAATCGATGATGGCCCTCGATATTTTCTGGGGATGTTACGAGATTATGGGCGTATCGCTGGTAGATATGAATGTATGGAAATGGCTGTATGCCCATCCGAATGCCACTAAATCAGAATTGAAAGATGCGGTAGTTCAAATTTCCCTGGAAGTTTGGAACAAGTATTTTGCTGAAGTTTTTGGAGTAAAGGATCAGCCAATTTTGGCTATCTATTCGCATATGATTGATAATCCTTTATACCTATCTGCCTATCCTATCGGGCACCTGGTTCAGTATCAGCTCGAAAAGCAGTTGGAAGGGAAAAACCTTGCCAGTGAAATTATGAGGATATATGCAGCAGGCCGCATTACCCCTGATGCCTGGATGAAAAATGCCACCAACAGCGAACTTTCAAATAAACCGTTATTGGAAGCGGTAGATGAAGCCGTAAATACGGTAAGGAAATAGTTCTGGTTTTGAAAGCAAATGAGGCTGTACAGCGCGATAAATTGCATATTGGGATTATTGTGTTGTACAGTTCTTGTAGCGCAGAATTGTAATCCGTGCTTTTTTTACAGTCGTTTGTTGATATTGTGAAGCAAGAATTGAAAAAGGATTATCTTCTGGGTGCATTTTAATTCCGACCCAGCTTTGATGCTTCTAAAAATGTCTCCAAAATTTTCAGGTTAAAATTGCATTAATTTTGGCAACTAATTCTTCGGGATTGAATGGTTTTACAATATAGTCGGCCACTCCTAAGTTAAGCATACTTTGTATAATTGACTTGCTCTGAACGGATGAGATAAAAATAATTGGAACATTGTTATTTTTTATCCCTCCATTTTTAAATTTGCGAACAAAAACCCGCCCGTTTACATGGGGCATCTCCATGTCAAGAAGGATCATGTCAGGTAAATTATTTTTACTTAAATAGACCAGGGCCTCATGGCCATCGTTCAAGTCAATAATATTATAATCTTTTTCGAGAAAAGAAGTAATTAACATTCGGATTGCTTCTTCATCATCCACAATCATTATGGTTTTCTTCCCGTTTGGGTTATCTTGTTTCTTGCTTTTCATAATCCATAGAATTAAGTTTAATTTACTAATTTTTTTTCAATGAGTAAGCATCAAATCTAATTTCCTTTATGAAGTTTTGTAGAATTTTGAATATAATTCCAGTGATGTATTTTTTATTAAAATTTAGTAAGCAATTGAAACCGGGAAATGCAAGCAAAGAAAAGCTGATTTTAGTTCTAGCCGATAAGAATTCAAGGCACTTGATTTAGAAGATGATGGTATTTTCTACACCCAGCTCTCTGGCAGCATATTCAGCCACCACATGGTTTAGCCAATGGGGCTGGTGAGAATCAGAACTCAAGATAAATTTGAATTGATCAAGGAAAGGCGTATAATATTTCCGCCAATTATGGCGGGTCACATAGCGGTTGTTTATTTCAATGAGGCATTTTGGAGAAACCCGCGATAAATCAGTATCAAGCGCCTGAGGATGTGCAATAATTACTGGTTTACCTGTGGAAAGTAGTTTTTCAGCACCTTTGTAATCAGCTTCCGTGTTATGGCAATGGTAAATATAATAATCAAAAGAGTACTGGATAGCATCATCAACCCAATTATAACCATCTACTTCTGTTCCAAGTTGGAATCCAAAACTCCGTACCGATTTTTCGTAGGTATAAAATATATCACCTGTTAAATAGTCGAAATGATCACTGATCCCAATTATTTCAGCATGATTTATTGCAGCAATCAATTCAACGGTTTGTTGGGGAACCACAGCTCCGTCTCCTGTCGAAAAAATAGTATGAATATGTAAATCTTGTTTCAATTGCATATTTCCTCCTTTACAAGGTGCAATATTACTGGGAAATTGCCAGATAAAAAAAGAAAAAAAAATAGTGGATTGGAAAATTGGGTTATTAAACAAGAATGGGACGAAAGTTTACTTGAAAAAAACAAAAACTTGTTTTAGATTTTGAATGGAAGATTATTCAATGAGGTATTAGGGAGCATTCGGCAAAAGTTGGGAGGAAGTATTCTAAGAAGTAAATTAATGGTATAAACGTTATTCCATTATATTGCTACCGGTTTTGAAAATCGGTTGCCGCTTATTCCAGAGCGTAAGTTATGCCAAAATACTGAACTATGCCTGCAAATATTGATTCATCAAGAATTAAATTTGTATGGTGTATTTTAAAAGGCTGCAATTCGACCAATGGATGAAAAGTAAAAGGGGCTATTCACTGGATAACTTCAAACTACTACATCAAAGCTGATGCACGACTTTGCGACATGTGCTATTAATTCATAAAAGAACTAAGGTTTGCTACACAACCCCAAACGATTTTCTATACTCTTTTGGAGTAGTTTTGCACGAAGCTAAAAATGAAGCATTGAAACGGCTCAGAGAGTTAAATCCTGATGCAAGTGCAATTTCAATCACTTTATCGTTTGTACTTAGAAGCAGACGCTGTGCGTGCATAATCCGCTGCTCGGTAAGAAAATCCTTCATTGTCTGGCCAAAACTTTTCTTAAATAGCCTGTTGGCGTAATCGGGATGCAATCCAACAGATTGCGATATGTCCGAGATGCGAATATTACGAAAGTAATTTGAGGCAATAAATACCGCCATTTTTTCAACCAGGTTTAAATCACTTGGGCAATTATTCGCTATTGCCATATTTGGATAGGATGACACCGTATGGGCAATCCTGTATATTTTGGCATAAATCTCGAGCAGTGCAATTTTCTCAGGTTCGCTTTCTTTCTTCCGAAGATCCGAATACCATCTTTCAAAGTTGGTGATTTCAAAGATTTCGCTTATTCCCGGGTGTAAAAATACTTGTCCGGCCACAATGCTGTTAACGAAAAAAGCAGGCCATTCAAATTGCATAAACCTCTTAAAGGGAATGGTTACGGTGAAATACGAACAATCGCCATCAAAATTGATAATCTGATGAGGAAAGAGCGCCCAGAAGATGGCTATTTGGTTTGCTTCTACCTTCATCTTTTTATCCTTCAGAAAATAGGTGAGTGAACCGTTTATTACATAATTTATCTCTATTTCATTGTGCCTGTCGGGTTTAACCATTAATACAGGTTTCCATTTGTCACACTCCAGTCCATATGGCAAAAGTTCAGGCCGGTTAGAATCATAAGTTCGTAAAATGTCGGAAAATGGCATGTATTTTACATTTTTAGGGTAGATTTCAGTTGTTATGCGATATAAATTTACAACGAATATTTAATTCTACTTCTACAAATTAGATTTTTCAACTTTTACTACCCCATCCCTAAAGGGTGAAAAGTTGAAAAATCAAACTGCTCCCTTTAGGGTCAGGGGTAATCAGGTTGATTTTTCATTGAATCTGTCAAAGTAGACTTAATTACAACTATTTCGGCCTTTTGAAATCTTATTATTTAATTGCACATGGAACTCTACCTTTTAGGCATTGACTTTGGTACCGGAGGGGCAAAATGCTCCATCATCAACACAACCGGACAGGAGCTTTCGTATACGTTTGAGGAATACCCCATTTTGAACGAACAACCTGGTTGGAGCGAACACAATGCTCATAACTACTGGGATGTGGCATGCCGGCTGATTCGAAAAGCTGTAGCCAACGCCGGGATAAACCCTGCCCATATCGGGGGTATTGCCGCTTCATCGGCCATGCCTTGTATTGTAATGGTAGACGAAACCGGTACTCCCGTTGCCAATGCCTATAACCTGATGGATAAGCGTGCAGTGAAGCAGGTAGCCTGGCTGAAAGAAAATATTGGAGATGACAAAATTTTTGCGATTTCGAAAAACAGGCTCGAAGATCATCCAGTAATTGTAAACCTGATGTGGGAAAAGGAAAACCGTCCCGACATATTTGCCCGCATCCATAAAGTGCTTACGGTTGAGGGGTTTATTAATTACAAGTTAACTGGGATATTTTCCGGGCATTATTCGGGGGCTGGTTTTTATGGAGTTGCCTATAACCTTACCGAAAGGAAATTCGATACCGGCATTCTGCAAAAAACAGACATCCCGGTTACATTCTTTCCCGAGCTTTTCTGCTGCGAGGATATAATAGGGCGTGTTACACCCGAAGCTGCCCATTTGGCTGGGTTGGTTCCCGGGATACCTGTAGCGGCCGGGCAGGTCGACTGCAACGCGGGTTGGATGGGGGCGGGCCTCACTGAAGAAGGTAACATGCAAATGAACCTGGGTACTTGCGGCAACTTTGGAATTCTTACCAAAGACACCAACTTCCCCGACACAATGATCAACTTTGCCTATACCATCGATTCGAAAAATACTTATATAATTGTCCCAACCACCACTACAGGCGGACAGCTCATCCGTTACATGCGCGACAACTTTTACAAAGCTGAATTGGCCTTGGAAAAGGAAAACGGCTATGATACTTACGACAATATAAACAAGGAGGCTGAAAAGATACCTCCTGGGGCTGAGGGGCTGGTGGTACTTCCTTTTTTAATGGGTGAGCGTACACCTATTTGGGATATCAATGCACGCGGCGTTATTCTGGGTCTTTCGCTCAATCATACCCGTGGCCATGTGGTGCGTGCCATGATGGAATCAGTGGCTTTTGCACTGTACGATTCTTTTAAAATCCTCCGCGATTCGGGTAAAAAAATAACTCCTCCCATTGTGCTGAACGAAGGTGGGGCTAAAAGTATACTGTGGCGCAGAATTATTACCGATGTATTTAATGTGCCCACGGCTTTGGTAAAGCGCAGGACGGGAGCGCCCTATGGCGACGCCATCCTGGCTGGCGTGGCAACAGGTATTTTCAAAGATTTTTCAGTTGCCAGGCAATGGACTGAATACATTGATCTGATGGACCCTGATGCCGAAGCACACCGGCTGTATATGGAATACTTCAATTTGTACAAATCCGTTTACAACAACCTTAAAAGCGATTTCACAAAACTGGCTGATCTCAGAAACAAACAAAATCATATATAAAATATTTGTTCATGGAGTTAATTAAAAAGCTGGAGCAGCGGATGGCTGCCAATAACCCGATTGCAGTTGGAATTATTGGTTGCGGGCAAATGGGATCGGGACTTGCCCATACCCTCAACAACATTAAGGGTATGCAGGTGCGGGCCATTGCTGACATTAAGCCCGAATTAGCCATAGCTACCCTGCTCGATATGAACGTGAGTAAACACGATATTGTTGAAACAAACAATATAAGCATAGCAAATGATGCACTTAAAAAGGGCAAATATATTGTCACTTCCGATGCTTTGCTGATGACCGACCTCGAAAAGATTGAGGCCAATGTGGAAGTTACCGGACATATCGATACGGGTGCAAAGGTTGCGCTCACTTCCATCGAAAAACACAAACCAATAATCATGCTCAATGTCGAAACCGATGTTACCATCGGCTACCTGCTCAATCGGAAAGCCCGCGCCAACAATTCCCTGTATACCGTTGCCTCGGGCGACGAACCCGGGGTATGCAAAATGATGTGGGAACAGGCATTACTCATGGGCTTTGAAGTGGCCTGCATCGGTAAAGGAAAAAACAACGTGATCGATTTCGATGCCACGCCCGAATCGTGCCACGAAGAAGCTCTTTCGAAAGATATGAACCCCAAAATTCTGGCTTCGTTCAAAGATGGTACAAAAACCATGGTGGAAATGGCTGCGGTATCGAATGCTACAGGTCTTTTACCTGATGTGCCGGGAATGCATGGTCCCAAAGTGGAACTCGACGAGCTGATTCATGTTTTCAAACCCAAAGAGGACGGAGGTATTTTCAACCTTCGGGGAACGGTCGATTTCAGTACCGGTAAAATTGCCCCGGGCATTTTTCTGATAGCCTATACTGCCGACAAGCGCATCCGGAAGGACATGAAATTCATTACCCATGCCGAAGGTCCGTATTACCTGCTTTTCCGGCCTTATCATTTGTGCGACCTCGAAACGCCGCAATCAATTGCCGAAGCAGTTCTGCTGAACGAAGTTACAGTTACTACCGAAAACATGAATGCCGAAGTATGCACCATTGCCAAGCGCAACATAAAAGCGGGCGAAAGGGTGAAAGGCATTGGCAGTGCCGACATATTTGGTAAAATATACAACTATAAGGAAGCGCGGCAGTTGAATGCAATCCCGCTGGGAATCGCAGAAAATGGGACTGCCCTGGTTGATATTCCAAAAGGCACGTTGATTACCGGGCATAATTTCAGTCCGGATCAAAGCACCCTGATTTACAAACTCCGTCAGGAGCAGAATGCGCTGCTGCATCAATCTGTTAAAACGCAGGCACTATGAAAGCAGTTATTATAAATGCTCCGGGTGATTACGGGGTATATGAGGTTGAAAAGCCATCCTGTCCAGATGGGGGAATGTTGGTGAAGGTTTTGGCAGTGGGGCTCTGTGGTGGCGACTTGCGCACTTTACGCATGGGGCATCACCGGGTGAAATTACCATTCATTGTCGGCCACGAAGTAAGCGGCGAAGTGATCGAATTGGGAAAAGGGTATGACGAGCGCTGGCAAACAGGCGATAAGCTTGCCATTGCTCCGGTGGTATATTGCGGAAAATGCGATTTCTGCCAGAACGGCATGTTTGAATTGTGCAATAACTACAAAGAACTTGCCCAGTCCTGGCAGGGTGGTTTTGCCGAATACATGGCCATTCCGCAGGAGGCTTTGCAAAGGGGAACGATACAGCAAATTCCTGAGGGAGTTTCTCCCGTTCATGCAACCATTGTGGAGCCATTATCATCGGTAGTAAATGCCCACGAAAAAGGTAATATTGGCTTGGGAGACACAGTGGTGATTATTGGAGCCGGTCCCATTGGTACATTCCATTTGGAGCTGTCAAAGGCAAGGGGAGCTAAGATTGTAATTGTAGCCGATATTGATGAAAACCGTCTTGAATTGATGAAATCGTACAACCCTGATTTTCTTATCAATTCTTCAAAAACAGATTTGGTAGAAAAAGTGCGTGAAATAACAAAAGGCTATGGGGCCGATGTGGTGATAACCGCCAACCCTGTTCCCGAAACACAAATACAAGCAGTTGAAATGGCTAAAAAAGGTGGCAGGGTATTGCTTTTCGGGGGGCTTCCGAAAGACAAATCGAGACCAGGCATCGATATGAACCTGGTGCATTACAATGCGCTGCAACTCATCGGTACAACCATTTTCGCCCCTAAGCACAACCGCATTGCCATGGATTTGGTAGCGTCAGGGAAAGTGTCGGCTGAAAAATTCATTTCACATGTAATGCCACTAACAGATTTTGTTGAAGGCACTAAGCTGGCGCTCGAAGGTAAAGCAAGGAAAGTAGTATTTGTACCATAACTTAAATATGTTTTATATGAATCAGTTAACAATTTTAATTATCTCTGTTGCCTTTTTTGCAGCATCTTGTCAGGAGAAGGGGGCGGATAAACACAACCATTTGAAAGTAAGTGATAACGGTCGTTTTCTTGAGTATGGAAATGGCCGACCTTTTCTTTATCTTGGCTGCACGGCGTGGGAACTGTTTCACAAGCTTAAACGGGAAGAAGCTGCCGAATATCTTTCCAACCGTGCCGAAAAGGGATTCACAGTAATACAGGCTGTGGTTTTAGCCGAAAATGATGGGCTAAGAACTCCGAATGCATACGGCGAAGTGCCTTTTATAGACCTTAATCCCGAAAAGCCTAACGAAAAATATTTTGAGCATGTTGACAATATTGTAGATAAGGCCGGAGAACTTGGTCTGTTCATCGGAATGCTGCCCACCTGGGGCGATAAAGTTCCAAACGAAAATATGGCTGCCGGACCTGTTGTTTTTAATGTCGAAAATGCCCGGAAATATGGGGAGTTTTTAGGCAAACGATACAAAGATAAACCCGTAATATGGGTATTAGGGGGCGACCGTAATGTTCATAACGATACTGTTTTTAATATCTGGAAAGCTATGGCTGAAGGCCTCCGTTCGGGCGATGGTGGCAACCATCTCATTTCTATGCACCCCCGGGGCGAAAAATCTTCGAGTGAATGGTTCCACAACGAGCACTGGTTCGATTTTAATATGTATCAAAGCGGACATGCAAACCATTTCAATAAGGTTTACGAATTTGCCGAACATGATTATATGCTGCACCCTGCAAAACCTTTCGTTGATGGTGAGCCAGCGTACGAAGACATACCTCTGAAATTCTGGGAATATTGCAATTGGTCCGATCAGCTTAGGGTACCAGCTTCTGTACTCGATGAAAACAAGCTGATAAAAGAAAAGTCATATTTTAATAAGGGGTATTTTACTGCCTATGATGTTCGTATACATGCTTACTGGAATATTTTATCGGGAGCAGCCGGCTATACTTATGGTAATAATGCCATCTGGCAGATGTTTAAAAGAGGTGGCGATATAGCCATACCTTGCCTCTTCGATTGGCGCGAATCTATGGACCGCCCTGGTGCTGATGATATGCGCCATGTGAGAAAACTTTTCGAATCCAGAATTTTCTCAAAATTAATCCCCGACCAGTCTGCCATATATGGTAATAATCCGAAAGACAGCACCCACATCAGGGCTGCTATTGCCAACGATGGCTCGTTTCTGATAGCTTTTTTATCGGTAGGCCAGCCAGTAGCGGTTGTAATGAACAAAATAACAGGTACAAAAGTGATAGCAACCTGGTTTAATCCCCGTGAGGGTAAAACTAAGCCGGCTGGTGAATATCCCAATACTGGTTTTCAAATATTTACTCCGCCCACATCGGGTTTTGACAACGACTGGGTTTTACTGCTGGATGATGCCGAAAAATTAGCACACTTATAACTCATCGCAATGAAACAATTTCCAATTAAAGAGATAGCCCAGATCTGCATTATTGTGCCCAATATTGAGGAGGCAACGCGGAATTTTTATGAAAAATTTGGTGTCGGCCCATGGCATTTCTATACCTACGGAAAGCCATTGGTAAAACGTATGACGCGACATGGTAAAGCCAGCGAGTATAAAATGAAAGTGGCACTATCCAACATCGGCAGTATGCGTATTGAGTTAATTGAGCCGCTGGAAGGAGATACGGTTTACAAAGAATTTATCGAACAACATGGCTACGGAATTCATCACCTGGGCATATTAACTGACGATATGCAGAAGGCCATAACTGAAGCCGAAGAAGCTGGTATTGTCATGACGATGGATGGTGCAGGATTCGGTCCCGATGATGATGGACACTATGCCTATCTGGATACCGAACCTTTAATTCATACTACATTCGAGCTGATTGAAAGACCGAAAAGACGGAACCCGCCGGAAAAGATTTATCCCGAACCGGGTGAGCCTAAGTAACACTGCTGTGCAAATAGCCCTACTTTATGAACATATACAACTCTAAAAACTAAATAACATGAAACTTACCGAAAATGAAATCTGCTTTGGCCTTGTTGTCGGAACAAGAGGGTTTTTCAATAGCGAACTGGCTTCAGGTGGCCGGAAAGATTTAACCGCTTTGTTAGATCGCCTTGGTTATAAGTATGTGATATTACCTGTTGAAGCCACACCCACCGGTTCGGTAGAAACCATAGACGATGCCCGAAAGGTGGCCGATCTGTTTATCGAAAACAGAAAAAAAGTAACCGGCATCATTGTGTCCTTGCCGAATTTTGGCGATGAATTGGGTATTGTAAATGCCATAAAATGGGCGAACCTTAATGTACCTGTCCTGGTGCAGGCAAGCGACGATGAAATTGGTAAAGACAGCATAAGCGAACGCCGCGATGCATTCTGCGGAAAACTATCAGTATGCAACAACTTCTATTACTACGGAATCCAATTTACCGATACTTCTATCCATACCTGCAAAATCAGCAGCAAACTGTTCGAAGACGATATAGTCCGTTTTGCTGCGGTGTGTAGGGTAACCAATGGATTAAAAAATGCCCGCATTGGTGCCATTGGTGCGCGTCCTGCCGCATTTCAAACCATGCGGTTCAGCGAAAAACTGTTGCAATCGTCGGGAATTACAGTGGTGCCGGTAGATATGTCCGAAATACTGGGCGCTGCTTCCAGGGTCGACGACAACGCTGCTGCACTGAAAGCAAAACTTGAAGCCATTGAAGCTTACGGTAAAATACCCTCAACAATTGCCCGGGAAAATGTAGTAAAACAAGCTAAATTCGGGGTTGCCTGCGAAGACTGGATTGCCCGGAACGACATTGATGCAGCAGCTTTTCAATGCTGGACATCTATTCAGGAAAATTACGGTTGTGCATCGTGCCTTACCATGAGTATGTTGGGCGACAAGCTTATTCCCAGTGCCTGCGAGGTGGATGTTTGCGGCGTAGTTTCGATGTATGCCCTGACACTGGCTTCGGGAAATGCATCGGCATTGCTCGACTGGAACAACAATTATGGAGAGGACCGCAATAAATGTGTTTGCACCCATTGCAGCAATTATCCGAAAAGTTTTGTCCAGAATGAAATAGAAATTTCCAACCTCGACATTCTTGGAGCTTCGCTGGGTGCTGAAAAGTGCTTCGGAGCTATCAAGGGTAAAGTTAAAGCAGGTCCGTTTACGTATTTCCGTATTGCCACCGACGATGTGAAGGGCAACATTAAAGCCTACATTGGCGAAGGTGAATATACCAACGACCCCAACCAGATGGATGGTGGAATCGCTGTAACAAAAATCAACAATCTTCAGCCCCTGATGAAATATCTTTGTAAAAACGGTTTCGAACACCATGTAGCAATGGCACGTGGCAATGTGGCCGGTATCATTCAGGAGGCAGTAGATTCTTATTTGAGATGGGATTTATACAGACATGTTTAAGTTCTGAACATATAGCAACACCATATTTTTTAAAGCCGACTGTGAATAGCTTGACAAGCTTATCGAAGCGGCTTAATAACAGAAAGTTGAAAATTATGAGGATTTACAGGCACGCGAATGTGATAAATATGCCCCCATAACGCAAAAAGCAACAAATATCGGGCGAATACCTCCTATGAGCAACTGCATAGTGAAGGTTCAAAGTATGGAGTGAAACTAATTTGGCAACATATGAATCGTATTTGTTCAAAAACCAAAGTATTTTTGATCGAGAAATCAAATGTGATATTTAAGTTAAAGTATTAATATTGTATTATGTATAAATCGGTGACTCTAATTCTTGCCTTGAGCATACTGGTTTCGTGTCAAACAAAACATCACGGGGACAATAATCTTTTGTTTGCAAAGTCTAATTTAATGGCGTGGTGTGTGGTACCCTTCGACAGTTTGGAAAGAGTACCTCAGGAAAGAGCTGCTATGCTTAAGGAACTTGGAATAACAAAGCTCGCCTATGATTGGAGAGAAAAACATTTGCCGACTTTTAAGGAGGAAATCAAAGCTTTGAAGGATAATAAAATTGAACTAAAGGCTGTCTGGTTTTGGATTGCAACAACGGAGGCAAAACAATTGGACAGTGCCAACCAGATTATGTTCAATATGATAAAAGAGAGCAATATCAAAACTGATTTCTGGATAGGGATTGCCAAAGAATTTTTTGATGGACTTACTGACGAACAGAAACTGGTTAAGGGCGTGGAAGCATTAAAGTCGCTTCACAAAATGGCCTCTGGAATTGGATGTACCATCAACTTATATAATCATGGTGATTGGTTTGGCGAACCGGATAATCAAATACGTATCATTGAGAAATCGGGGTTGAAAGATGTTGGGATCATTTATAGTTTTCACCATGCACATAATCAGATTAAAGATTTTCCTGCACGTTTGGATAGAATGAAGCCATATCTCAAAGCGATTAATATCAATGGCATGAAAGCCGATGGTCCACAAATTCTTCCTATAGGAAAAGGTGATAGTGAATTGGAAATGCTCAAGGCCATCAAAGCATCAGGGTACAATGGGCCAATCGGAATACTTGGTCATATTGCTGAAAAGGACGTTAAGAAAGTGCTGGAAGGTAACCTGAAAGGATTAAAGAAGCTGCTTGGCGAGATGGGCGAAAACGAAGCATTAGCAACATATTGAATTTTATAATTTTAAAAATATAACTTATAATGAAAATTAATTTTTGGTCAACAATATTCCTTGCAGGATTTTTTTTGATAAATACATCGTGTAAGCAAAAAACTTCATCGACGGATGAGGAAACAACTGCTGACACCATGGAATTTGTGCCAAATCCTGTTGCTGTTCCCAAACAGGAAGTGAAAACATTGGAGACGGGACAATCCGCACCCGATTTCCGATTACCGGATGTATATGGAAAATTTGTCTCGCTCAGCGACTTCAACAAAGCAGACGTATTGGTGATTGTTTTTCATTGTAATCATTGCCCAACTGCCCAGGCCTATGAAGACAGGATGATCGACTTCAGTAATGATTACAAAGGCAAAAGCGTAGCCTTGGTTGCCATTATGCCAAACAGTGCATTGGGTCTGCTTCCGGAAGAATGTGGTTATTCAGATTTGAATGACTCTTATAAGGAAATGAAAATCAGATATGAGCATAAGAAATACAATTTCCCTTACTTATATGATGGAGACATTCAGTCGGTAGCCATTGCCTATGGGCCCCATGCGACTCCTCATGCTTTTGTTTTTGATAAAGACAGAAAACTTTGTTATAATGGAAGAATTGATGGGATAGAAAAGCCGGGGGCAGCTAATTCGGAGGATTTGCGTGCCGCAGTGGATGCAGTTCTGGCCGGAAAACCTGTTGAAACTCCCGTGAACAAAGTTTTTGGATGCACTACAAAATGGGCATGGAAAAATGAATGGGGTAAGGAAGTAGAGGCAAAATGGAATGCACTACCTTCTACTTTATCAAAATTGAATGAAGCTGGGATAAAAGAGTTAGTAAGGAACCCTACCGACAAACTCAGGTTGATCAATGTGTGGGCAACATGGTGTGCCCCTTGCATTTTGGAATATCCGGATTTAGTGCAGCTTCAGCGGTGGTATGGTCAGCGCAATTTTGAATTTGTTTCGCTATCGGCAGATAATCCGGAGCATCTCGACAGAGTAGAAAAATTCCTGGATAAGACTCATTCGCCCGTAACGAATTATATCTTTGATGGTAAGGATAAATATAAATTCATTGAGGCCATTGATCCAGGCTGGAATGGCGCATTACCTTATACCTTATTAATAGAACCAGGCGGGAAAGTTGTTTATAGCTATCAGGGTCCGGTTGACTTATTGGAATTGAAGAGAGCTATTGTAGAACATCCGTTGATGGGCAGATATTTTTAATTCGACTTTATTTTATTTTTAGATATACTATGTATAGAATAATCTTAATCATTACTACAGCCTTAACACTTTCATTTATAGTGGGCTGTAAGCAGGAAGCAATTGTTGTTGCCGAACAATGGTCGGAAACCGAAATTGTTTTCACCTCTGATAAACAGGTTAAAAATCCTTACACCGATATTGAGTTTTGGGTGGAATTTACCGGGCCATCTGGCGAAAAGCTCAGCAGGCCGGGTTTTTGGGATGGCGGCAATACCTTCAGGGTACGTTTTGCCAATCCGCTTGATAAAGGCGAATGGCAATGGATAAGTTTCGCATCGGATACAACCGACATCGGCGTACATGGAAAAACAGGCAAACTGTTGTCGGCTCTATATTCCGGCAATAACCCGCTGATAAAAAATGGCTTGTTGTGCATGTCTCCTGGTAAACGCAACGTGGTTCATGCCAATGGTAAATCCTTCCTGATGATTGGCGACACTCCCTGGGCTTTGCCCTGGAGGGGAACAACAGAATCAGTAACTGAATATGCAAAAAAAAGGCATTCACAAGGTTTCAACACCGCCCTGCTCATGTCGTTGCAGCCCGACAGGGAAGCCATGGGCCCTCGCAACCGGACTGATGAAGGCGCTTTTGATGTAGCTTTCGAAGACCTAAAGGATGGTCATATCAATAATCCAAATGTGGCGTATTTCCAATATTTCGATTCATTACGGAACATCCTGATTGATCATGGAATTGTGCCGGTTTTTCAACCAGTTTTCCATGGTTTTGGCTGGAAGGGAATGAAAGTGCTGGGCTGGGATATGGATGCTAAAGAATATGCCCGTTACTGCCGCTACCTGGTAGCGCGATATGGTGCAAAACCTGCCATGTGGCTGGTGGGGGCCGATGCAGACGGTCGGAATACAGGCGTAAAAGTAGGTGGTGAGGAAATCGAAAAATGGGATGCCTACAAGCAACCAACAGGCCTGCATTATTCACCGTTTGATGACCGAACTCCGGAATGGCTCAAAGATGTTGGCGGAAAGTATGAACCTCACATGAACCGATCGTTCCAGGATGCTGTATGGCTCGACTTTCAATGGTGCCAGACCGGTCACAGCGGTGAACACCTTTTTCACAAAGTGGGGTTGATGTATAACAACATCCCCGTTAAAGCAGTTGCCAATGGAGAACCTACCTACGAAGGCATAAGCAGGCCTGAAAATGGTTCCGGATGGTGGCAGGGGCACGAAGCCTGGTCGCAGTTTTTGTCGGGCGGAACCATGGGAGTGGTTTATGGAGCCGGTAGTCTCTGGAACTGGAAACTCTCGGCCAATGAACCCGGTTGGGCCGGTTGGGCCAATTCGAACGTGTCGTGGAAGGAGGCACTGCAGTTACCCGGAGCAAATTATGTGGGCTATCTGGCAAAAGCCCTGGAAGGTTTGAAAATTACCGATATCGAAAAACATCCCGAATTGGCAGGTGGTAATTTGTGCCTTGCCCGACCCGGAGAACTTTACCTGGTTTACCTGCCGGAAGGTGGCGAAGTAACCCTTAGCGGATTGCCAAAAGATTTAGTTTTCCGCTGGTTCAACCCGATTGAGGGGGCGTTTTTCGCTCAGGGTAATACAACCGCTGTTCAGAAATTTTCCGCAGAAAAAGGCAAGCCCGCAGTACTTATCGTTTCAACGCTCCTTATTAAATGATAAAAGGAATATTGTTCGATATGGATGGCGTATTGCTCGATTCGGAGCACCTAACTTCGCAAGCCGCCATCAATTATTTTTCACAAAAAGCTTTTGCTGTAAAACACGAGGATTTTATTCCTTTTTACGGAACCGGCGAAAAAGGTTTTTTTGGTGGTGTGGCTGCAAAATATGGGATTCCTTACGACAATTCTTTAGAAGCGGATAAGATTTACATGGAATATGAAAAACTGGCACAGGGTAACATTAAACCTTTGCCAGGCGTAGTTGATTTCATTGCCCTTTGTCGCGAAAAGAATCTGAAAATGGCAGTTGCAACCAGCGCAGGCCGCTTAAAAATGGAAATTAACCTTAGAATACTTGGTTTTGCAAGTACTACTTTTGATGCCCTGGTTTGCGGCTACGACATTGTCAATAACAAACCCCATCCTGAAATTTTTATCACAGCGGCACGAAAACTGGGATTGAAGCCCGAAGAATGCCTTGTAGTGGAAGATGCGCCAAGTGGAGTGAAAGCCGGTAAAATGGCGGGTGCGAAATGCCTTGCCCTTACTACTTCGGTTTCAGCGGCTGCGCTTGCGGAAGCTGATTGGATTATTAAAGATTTAACCGAATATCCGGAGGAAGTTTTTAATTTTTGATGCGAGTCCTTTAGAATTTTAATGATGATGTTGATTTCAAACCTGAAAAACTAATATGTAGCATATGGATGCAAAAAACCTCCAGGTTAAAGATTTAGCTCAAATTGAAGAAAATGGTTTTATTGTAAATGTTTTTCATTTTCCCGGTGATCCCGATAACGCCAACCGCATAAGGATCTCATCCTCTGTTATGGAAGTCGAATTGCTTCCATCCAAAGGGTTGTCGCTTTTACAGGCATGGATGATGGGCAAACCAATATTTTGGGAAGCACCCATTAACGTTCCAAACACCGATACAATCAATTTGTGGTCCGGTGAGGTTTCTATCAATGGCTCACCTGCGCCAGGTTTTACTTTTTTAAAAACCCTGGTAGGCGGGATTGAGCTTTATGGCCTCCGTAACTGGGGAATGCCTTCTGTAATTGAAGGTAAGCTGCTACCCTTGCATGGCGAAACATCGAACATCCCGGTCAGCGAAGTGCAGTTTGGCGTCGAAAATGACGAATGTTTCGTTCGGGCAAGCTTTATTTACCGAACTTTCGAAGGAAATAATGATCTACCTTGGTACCAAAGGGGAGAAGCCTTGTTCCGGGTTACCAAAAAAGTGGTTCTTAAAAAAAATGCTGCGGAGATTTTGCTGGAAGATACCATTGAAAATATCAGCAACCGAAGCTTGACGCCCGATTGGGGCTACCACATCACCTTCCGGCCCGAAGAAGGAGCCAGGTATATTGTGCCTTCTCAAACAGCACACTTGCGTGGCGGAAATGCGCTGCCTGCTGATATTCAAACCTGGCACAAAGCAAAAGATGAAAGCATCCGAACCGAAACCGGTATAATTCACAAAAACATAAAAATTTCGGAGAATGGTTTGTGCGAATCGCAACTGGTATATCCCGACGGTTCCGGAATAAAGGTTTTCACAACTCCTTCCCTGTATTTTCAAACCTGGTTCTGCTGCGGAGGCAAAGGTTCAAAAGAGTTTACCGACAATGCCGGAAATTCGCTGCTGCACCAAAACTGGGATGGCATGGGTATCGAAATCGGATCGAGCCCTCTCGATCATGACGGGAATATTGATAAAAGTGTAAATTATAACCCTGAACTTAAACCGGGAGAGAAGAAAAGCATTGTGATTTCGGTAAACAGGATGGAGTATTCTTGATTCGAATTGATCATCAATCTGGTATGAATAAAAGCTTAAACAAATTTTAAGGAAATTTGCTAAATCAGTTTTTAATATATAATTATCTTCGGGATAAATTTTAAAGCTAAAATTTACATACGCATATTATTCTATTTTTCAATAGTCTGATTGTCACATATTATAGTGGCTGAGTTGAGAGTAATTTAGTTCAAAAAGTCATAAAATTCATGACATAAACAAAAAATTGTACCTATGAAAATAAGTCAACTGCTTATTTTATTATTAGTTCCTTCGCTTGCATTTGCCAGGGAGTATCATGTCTCGAAAAACGGGAACGAATTAAATAACGGCTCAACAACAAATCCGTTTTTAACGATAAAACAAGCAGTACATGCGGCCCTTCCGGGAGATACAATTACGGTGCATGGAGGAACTTACCGCGAATGGATTAATCCTTTACGGGGTGGCGAGAGCGATTTAATAAGAATACTCTATCGTGCTGCGCCTGGTGAAAAGGTAGAAATTAAAGGTTCGGAAATCATAAAAGGTTGGGTAAAAGTTAAGGATGGTGTTTGGAAAGTTTCACTTCCAAATTCTTTTTTTGGAAATTATAACCCCTATAGAGATTCGGTAAATGGCGACTGGTTTATTCCCAAAGGCCGTATTTATCATACGGGTGAAGTTTTTCTCAATGGGAAACCTTTGTACGAAATGGAAACAATGGGCAAAGTACTCAATACGGAGGTAATCCCGGAAATAAAGGTTAAAGAAGGATCGGATTATGTGTGGTATTGTGAAACGGATGAAAATAATACAACCATCTGGGCTAATTTTCATAAATTTAATCCAAATAAAGAACTGGTTGAGATTAGTAAACGTAACACCTGTTTCTATCCTGAAAATCCTGGTATTAATTTTATCACAGTGCGTGGGTTTCATTTCAGTCAGGCTGCAACACAATGGGCTGCACCAACCGCCGGGCAGGTTGGAATGATTGCTACTCACTGGAACAAGGGTTGGATAATTGAAAACAATGTAATCAGCGATTCAAAAAACAACGGAATTACGCTGGGTAAAGAACGTGAAACTGGACACAATGTATGGTCAGCCGATGTTGGCAACATTAACCGCGACGGAAATATTCATTACATCGAAGTTGTTTTTAATGTATTACGTAACAATTGGAATAAGAAGCATATTGGTTCGCATGTGGTAAGGAACAACACCATTTACAATTGTGGGCAGACAGGCATTTGCGGCAGCATGGGCGCAGTATTCAGTATAATAGAAAACAATCATATTTATAATATCTGGACAAACCGTTTGTATGCCGGTTGGGAAATTGCAGGCATAAAATTCCATGCACCCATTGATGTTACTATTCGTAAAAACAGAATTCACGACTGCGGCCGCGGAGTTTGGCTCGACTGGATGACCCAGGGGGCGCGTGTTTCAAGTAATTTGTTTTACAATAACGATCACGAAGACTTATTTGTTGAAGTAAATCATGGTCCCTATATAGCAGACAATAATATTTTGCTTTCGCCTACAGCAATCAGCAATCAGTCTCAGGGTGGAGCTTATGTACATAATTTGATTGCCGGAAAAATATCCGTTCGTAACGAACCCAATCGGTTTACCCCATACTTCCTGCCACACTCCATTGATATGGCTGGTCTTACGACTATCTATGGAGGTGACGACCGTTATTATAATAATATCATTACGGGGAATGATTTAAACCCCGAAAGTAATAATGGCCTCGAAGCATACAATGAATTCAAGCTGCCCGCATGGCTCGATGGAAATGTCTATTTTAACGGGATCAAACCTTCGGGGAAGGATGTCAATTTTGTAAGTTCTCCGGAATTTGATCCTGAAATTAAGATTGTTGAGGAAGGAGAAAAGGTGTTTCTGCAGTTTACGGTCGATCAGATATGTGCAAATCATAAAGTAAAATTGATCGGCACAGAGATATTAGGAAAAGCGAAGGTTCCAAAGGCAGCTTTTGATAATCCCGATGACTCACCTTTAAATTTCGATAAAGACTTCAGCGGGAAAAAACGGTTGGCTGAGAATGTCACAGCAGGCCCTTTCATAGATTTAAAACCTGAAAAAATGTTCATTGCAGTTTGGTAGTCACTAATAACTGTTATAGTAAATGAAAAAATCAATTATTTCCCTATTCCTGCTGTCGTTTGCGGTTTCAGGATATTCAAAAGTCTGGAAGCTTTCAAACACAAATCTGGACGTCAGCTTCGACGACCAAACGGCATTACTCACCATTACCGACAAGCGCTGCAATAAAGTTTGGCGGCAATCGGCCTTTAGGGATCAGCTTATGGTAAAAAAGACTGTCCAAAAGGACAATACTTTGACTGTAAATCTTATGGGCAAATTCCCTTTTTCGGCAACTTATACGCTCAATAATAATCAGGCTTTGGAAGTGGTTATCACAGCCGATGAAAAACTTGAGATCGGCGAATTTACTTTTCCATCGGCATTCGAACACCCTGATAAAAACCATTACCTGCTGATGACCGACAGCGAAGGCCTGCTGCTCCCTGTCGACGACCAGGAATTTCCCATGAGCAATGAGCGGACATTCTTTTGTGGAGGCGGTTTGGCCATGGCATGGATGGGAGAGGTGGATCACGAGTTCAAAACTGGCTACATGGCATTACTCGAAACGCCTTACGATGTTTCGATGCGAACCCGCCGCGAAAACGGACAGGTGCTGTTCGAGCCCATGTGGTTGCCCTCCATGGAGAAATTTGGCTATAACCGCAGAGTGACATATCACTTTTTCGATAAAGGGGGGTATGTTGCGCAATGCAAACTTTACCGCAATTATATTTGGAAGAAAAACTACATCACCACGCTTCGCGAAAAACAGAATCGTTTTCCTGCCATAGAAAAGATGATGGGTTCGGTTCATATTTATGTATGGGACAAAGCCCGAGAAATAGAATTCGCTCGGGAGCTGAAAAAAGAAGGCATCGAAAAAGCAATGATCCTTTGGGACGCCAATCATACTCCATATCCTGAAATTGGGTACGACAACAAACTCAAAGAATTGGGCTTTGCAACCGGCGGATATGAGTTATTTACCGACCTGAAAACAAAGGACACTGCTTATTACGAAACCAATCCGAATGGTCCGTTGCGCTTTGCTCATGCCGTTTATCCCGGAAAATTCAATCAGTTGGCAGCTCGGAAAAGCGATAGCAAAACCTATTTCAACCAGTTTGGCCACACTACCTGTCCTGTGGCTATCCGGCCTGAAATAGACAGGAAAGTTGAAAGCAAACTCAAAGAATTTCCACACGAAACTTATTTTTTAGATGTGTACCAAGCCAATGGCACCTTTGAATGTTTTTCGAAAGATCACCCCATAACCAGGGAGCAGTTTGCCCAGGAGGTGATTAAAAACCACCAGATTATGGAAGAGAAATATGGTCAATATATTGGGGGTGAATGGGGTGCCGATTTTGCCAATGCCCACGTTGCCTATGTGCACGGTATGATGACCTTGCAACGCACCTGGTGGGGATCAGGAATCGAAAAGGAAGGCACGATATACTATACCGGCGACTGGCGAAGCAATCCGAGGCCTACTCAAATGGTCGGCACTCGTGTGGCAAATGATAAATACCTGAAATATTCCATCAACGAGTACACCCGTATTCCGCTTTACGAACTGGTTTATCACGACGCTGTTGTTACGTCGTGGCGCTGGGAAGACGGAAATCATCACACCCCCGAAATCTGGTGGAAAAAGGATCTTTTCAATATGCTTTACGGAAACGCTCCCTTGTGGAGCGTGGATCGCGAACGCTGGGACGAATACAAATTCACTTTTATCGAAAGTTATAAAAAAGTGTGCCCCTGGCTCCAACAAATTGGCTACGATGAGCTGGTGTCGCACCGTTTTGTGAGCAACGACCACAAAGTGCAGGAATCGGTATTTTCTTCTGGGAAAAAGATATTGGTTAATTTTGGCGATACTGATTTTTCGTACCAGGGAAAAAATATTAAAGCAAAAGGTTTTATCTTTCAGTAATAATTAATCACTCATTAATTAAGAATAACAAATACAAGCAAAACAATTTATGAACAAGAAACTTTATAAAACTTTCTGTGGATTAATGACCTTGATCTTATTCCTCAGCTTTTCATGCTCTCAGAAGAAAACTTATCAGTATCCTTTCCAGGATCCTTCCTTATCCTTTGAGGAACGTGCTGAAAATATTGTCTCCCTGCTCACTATCGATGAGAAGGTTCAGCAAATGGTAAACAATGCCCCAGCTATCGACAGGTTGGGCATACCGGCTTACAACTGGTGGAACGAAACGTTGCACGGAGTTGCCCGCAGTCCGTATCCGGTTACTTCATATCCACAGGCCATTGCCATGGCGGCTACCTGGGATACAGCTTCACTTCGCATCATGGCCGATTATAGTGCAATCGAGGGTCGTGCCATTTTCAACGATTCCCGAAAAAAAGGGAAAACCGGCATTTATCTTGGACTAACTTACTGGACCCCCAATATCAATATTTTCAGAGATCCACGCTGGGGGCGCGGTCAGGAGACTTATGGCGAAGATCCATTTCTCACCGGTAGTCTTGGGAAAGCTTTTGTACTAGGATTGGAAGGTACTGACCCCAAATATCTGAAGGCATCGGCCTGTGCCAAACATTTTGCCGTGCACAGCGGCCCGGAATGGAACCGTAACACCTACGATGCACGCGTTTCGGACTACGACCTGTGGGATACTTACCTCCCTGCCTTCCGTGACCTGATTGTGGATGCCAAAGTGAGCGGAGTCATGTGTGCCTACAATCGCTTCGAAGGTAAGCCTTGTTGTGGTAGCGATAAGCTGATGATGGATATTTTGCGTAACCAATGGGGATTTACAGGCTATGTAACTTCCGACTGCGGCGGTATTGGTAATTTCTGGCGTACCCATAAAACACACCCTTCCCAGGAAAGTGCCGCAGCAGACGCAGTGCTCAATGGAACGGATTGTGAATGCGCAGGAAATCCAACATACGCGGCTTTACATAAAGCAATTGCCGATGGTTTACTTACCGAAAAAGATCTCGACACTTCCTTAAAAAGGCTATTCATAATTCGCCTTCGTCTGGGCATGTTCGATCCCGACGAGATGGTGCCGTTTGCAAAAATCGACTCTTCGGCACTCGAAGCCAAAGAGCATAAGGCGCATGCACTCAAAATGGCGCAGCAGTCGATTGTTCTGTTGAAAAATGAAGGAAACCTGCTGCCTTTGGATAAATCGAAGAAAATTGCTGTTGTTGGCCCCAATGCCCATGATGAAGCGGTAATGCTTGCAAACTATTATGGATACCCCAGCGAAGTTACAACTTTGCTCGAAGGTATCGCTGCTAAACTTGACAGGTACGTGATGTACGAAAAAGGTATAAATCTGGTCGACAACAATGTTTTCAAATCGGTATACCGAAGCAGTTGGCTCAAATTCAGCGGGGAAGAAGGCTTCCAGGCTGAATATTTTACCAATACCAGGTTTGAAGGAAAACCTGCATTTGTGCGCACCGAGAAAAAAATTGACTACCGCTGGGGCGATGGAGAACAAATTGCCGACAGCGTTATTGCCCGGAACATGGGTGTTCGCTATACCAGCACTTTTACTCCGGAAATTTCAGGCGATATAACCTTCGAACTCAATGGCGACGACCGTTGCCGTTTGTTGATTGATGGCGAAAACCGAATCGAAGTTGACTCAAAGGGTGGCTACTACACGTTGAAAGCCGAAAAGGGCAGAGCTTACCAAGTGGTGCTCGAATATTGGCAATATGCTGATAATGCTGAAGTGAAATTCGACATGGGCAATTTCGAAAAAGCAACCCCTCAAACCATCGCTTCGCGGGTAAGCGATGCGGATGTAATTATCTTTGCCGGCGGTATTTCTGCTAAACTCGAAGGCGAGGAAATGAAAGTTGAAATCGAAGGTTTCCATGGTGGAGACCGCACCAATATTGCACTCCCGAAAGTCCAGACAGAACTCCTCAAAGCTTTGAAAGCTACCGGAAAACCTGTTGTTTTTGTAAACATGTCGGGAAGCGCCATTGGTTTTGAATGGGAAGCTGCTAACATCCCTGCAATTGTTCAGGCATGGTATGGCGGACAAGCAGGTGGCCAGGCAATTGCCGATATTCTTTTTGGAGATTATAACCCTGCCGGACGTTTGCCGGTCACTTTTTACAAAAATGTAAAAGATCTTCCGGATTTTGAGGATTACAGCATGGAGAACAGAACATACCGTTACTTTAAAGGCGATGTGCTGTATCCGTTTGGATTTGGCTTAAGCTATACATCCTTTAAATATGAAAATCTTGAACTTCCGGCTTCGCCAAAAGCAGATACCGACATGGAGGTGAAAGTGAATGTTTCCAATACCGGTAAAATGGATGGCGAAGAAGTGGCTCAACTTTATATCTCTCATAAAGATGTGGCAGGAAGAACTCCCATAAAGGCTTTGAAAGGGTTCCGGCGGATTCACCTGAAAGCAGGCGAAACAAAAACAGTTGTATTTACTGTGAAAGCCAAAGATCTTGCAACTGTTGGTAGCGACGGGAAACCGATTCCTGCAAAAGGGAATGTTGAATTTTCAGTTGGTGGTATGCAACCAACGGCAAAGCTTGTATCTGAAGGCAAGGCGGTGCTTAAAAGCATTACCCTTTAGTTAATTAGTGTCAGCAAGAAAACGCCAATTTTTTCGTTACGCTTGCCAGAAAATTGCTCATTTACGAAAAGTAAACTCCGCTTTTTCTGGCTTCGCAAGCCTCAAAATTGACGTTTTCTTATCCGACACTGAATTTTTTGGCAATCACTACTTAACGAGGAGGGGTTTCATTGCAAACACAGATACGCTTAAAAACAAATACACATTGGTATGAAACTCATTTCGATTCTATTGCTGTTGCCTTCCATTTGTTTTTCACAAAGTATCACTGGCTGGAAAGCCAATTTTCCTCGTAAAACAGAATTTCCGGCGGTAATTCCACCAGCAAAAAATGTATGGGTTTTTCTGATGGCCGGACAGTCGAACATGGCTGGCCGCGGATTTGTGGAACCTCAGGATACCGTTCCCGATTATCGGATATTGTCAATCAATGCACAGGGCGATATCATTTTGGCCAAGGAACCACTTCACTTTTATGAACCGACAATGACCGGGCTCGATTGTGGCCTATCGTTTGCCCGCACCTTACTGAAAGAGATTCCCGATTCCGTTTCAATCATAGTCATTCCTGCTGCGGTTGGAGGAAGCTCGGTTGATCAATGGCTAGGCGATTCACTTTTCCGCCAGGTGAAGCTTTTAACTAATTTCAGGGAAAAAGTGAAATTGGCCCTGAAGTATGGAGATGTGAAGGGTATTCTTTGGCACCAGGGCGAGAGCGATTCCAAACCAGCCCTGATCAAAACCTACGAAGAAAAGCTCAGCCGATTGTTCAAACAATTCAGGGAATATGCCCAAAAGCCCGATTTGCCCATCTTTTTAGGCGAAGTTGGATTGTTTGCCGATGATTCGACCAATAAAAAACAGATGAATGAAACCATCCGGCATTTTGCTACTTCGAACTCCGGTATTTTTCTTATTTCCACAGATGATTTCACTCACAAAGGAGATAAGCTGCATTTCAATTCAGTCTCTCAACGGAAAATGGGAGAGAGGATGGCCGAAGAATTTCTGAAATTCGGAAGGAGGCCTGTTATAAATTCAAAAAAATAAAATTAAATTTTCAAGAATGAAAAAGCTCATTGCTTTAGCTGCCCTGTTCTCAATTGTACCGGCGGAGTTTTAAGTAATATCCTGGTAATTGCCCGATTTATTCATATGCAGACTCTCTCTTTTCGCCGATTTCTTTCCATTGAGGAAGCACGGTGCGAATAAACTCAGCCTTTTCGGCATTCAGTTTCGGCATATCTAATCCAATATATTGCTGTGCTTTTGCCTTGCTTGCAATATCGGGGTAAGGGATTTCGCCATCTACACCATATTTGCTCAGCACCTTAGCTAATTTTATGCGGGATTCCTGTCCCTTATCAATTCCATTGGCTATTACGCGCGACATCTCGGTAGGAGAGTGGAACGACGATCCATGTCCGGCCGCAGTGTAATCCCATCGCCATTGCGCTTTGCGGATCAGTTGGAGAATCGGTTTCATTTGTTCTTCGGTGGCACCTTTATCCCAGGCAGTTTTTGCTTCAACATGGGCCCTTACCAATACTACCTCCAATTGATCGCGAATCTCTATGATTTGTCTTTGACGTTCGTTTACATTTCTTACCAATTCAGCCTCACTTTGCCTGTGACAAACCTGGCACGAGTTCGAAACATTGTTTAGAGGGCTTTGAATATGATGGTCGGTAAATTTCTGACCACCTTCACTCTTGTAAGGCATATGGCAGTCGGCACACGATACCCCACGTTGTGCGTGAATTCCGGTGGTGTAAACCTCATAGTCGGGGTGTTGGGCTTTCAGCATGGGAGCTTTACTCAAGCCATGTGTCCAATCGGTAAACTTAACAGAATCGTAGTATGCTTCCATGTTTTCGACCGAGAATCCATTTTTCCAGGGGAATGTCAGGTATTTTCCGTCCCCTTTGAAATAATATTCCACATGGCATTGGGCACATACCAGCGACCGCATTTCCTGATGCGAGGCTTTATTGATATCTTTTCCCATGCTGGCAAAGGCTTCTACTAACGCAGGCCTGGTAATGCGCAGGTTCATCGTTTTGGGGTCGTGGCAGTCGGCACAGCCAATGTGGTTTTTAATTTCAGGGCCCATAGCTCCCCATTTAGCATGGTAAAAACTATCAGGGCCAATTTTCTGCATAATGCGGGGCACATCGGGACTTTTGCATGTCCAGCAGGTGGCAGGTTGCGGACCGTCACCAGGAAGTTTTGGGGCTCCGGTACGGACAGAGTTTTGAACATCGGTAACAGCATAGTAATGTCCTCGTCCTTGCTTGTATTCTTTTGAGAAGGCATAACCAGCCCACAATACAACCAGTCTTGGGTCTACTTCGAGCATATCAATGGTTGCATTGCCGTTGTAAGTGCTTCGAAACGTAGTATCGGCAGTTTGCATATACGATTGATATTCACGCGGGTAATTTTGTCCCCAAGCTTCATTACGGGGCTCATAATCGGCAAGTTTTACCTTGGGGGTATTTACAAATACAGCTTCGGCCCTGCGTTCGATAATGGATGATGCTAATAATCCGAACAAGAATACGACAATTACGGTTATCCCGAAAATTACCCACCCTATCCAGCATAGCCCTCAATCTAAGAGGTATTAAAGTATTCATTATGAAGCTATAATGAGAAAGGAAAATTGCATATAATATAGGGGGATATATGA
>JAIFLU010000151.1 GCA_020048915.1 Bacteroidota bacterium
TTTTAAAGTTATCATGAGGGGGTGCAATTCCGGGGGGAATGGTTCTCCATTTTCATAAATGGTTTGCCAGTTATTCAAAAATTCAGCTTTTCCTAAAAAAAATTCTTTGTCAAAGTTCAAAATTTGTTCAGAAGCTTTGTTACAGGATATTAACTTTCCCTCCGAATCAATAACCATTACTCCATCAGCCATGGTTTCAAGTATGGCCCGATACTTCTCCTCAGCTTCACTTATTTCTTTATTGGCTCTGAAGATTCGCTGATTACTATCAATTAGTTCTTCATTAATAGTTTGATACTCTTCATTTAGTTCCCTTAATTCTTCTTCAAATTCTATTCTTTCTGTTAAATCGGTAAAAATGGTTAATATTTTATTGTCGATTAACTTAAAGGATAAATTTACATCGAGCTTTTTTTGAGATTTCGATTGGATTTTGAATACTCTTGATATAGCACCTGCAGGTTCATCTATGGCGTGTTGAATATCTGTAAGCCATGAATCAAAGGCGAATTTTCTGTAGGAAAGATCGGGATAGGATAGAAGCATCCAGTTTTCAAGGTTTATAACTTCTTCAAGGGTATATCCAAAAAGGTGTATAAAATATTGATTTATCTGAACAAAATTTCCTGAATAGTCTATTACTGCTACAGCTACCGGCATATTTTCTATAATAGTTCGAAATTTGATTTCGTTTTCTTTTATAAGCTGCTCCCGTTCTTTTCGCTCGCTTATATCGTTGAAAATAACTGCAAACATATGTTTACCGGGGGAATAGGCTGTTACCGAAAAATGTTTTTTTAATGGAAAAAAATAGTTTTCGAATGAAACAGATTTCCCTGTTCTTGCAACTTTTGCATAAGTATTTAACCAAAAAGGTTCCGTATCGGGCATTAATTCCATTATTCCTTTGCCAATAACATTTTCGCGCTTTAATCCGGTTATTTCTTCAAAGGCATTATTAATTTCAATATAAATGTAATCGATTGGTTTTCCGCTGGAATTATAAACCATTTCGTGAAGAGCAAAAGCTGATCCCATATCCATGAAAAGCTGACGGTATTTTTTTTCGCTCGATTCCAGTAATTGGTTTAAAAACGCTAATTCCTTATTCTTTTTTTCGGCAATCTCATTTGCTTTAATTATTTTAGCTTCAATTAATTTAGCTTCTGTTATATCCTTTGCTATACCAATTCTTTGATAAACAGTTTTATTTTCATTTAATACCGGAAAACTCCGGACCTGGATATATCGGATAGACCTGTCGGAACGGATGATGCGATAGTTATATTCCAGATTTTGTGTCGAGGGAAAATCGAATTTTAAAGCATCAATGTCATCAGGATGCACTCTGTCAAAAAAACGGAGGATATTCTGGTATATCTTTTCCCGTTTAATTTCAAAAATATCCTCAAAAGCTTTGTTGATGTATAGTATCTGCCCATTTTCTTCCACCCAAAAAATGTCAGTTATATTTTTAGCAAAGTCTTCGAAAAATGTGTAGGTACGAATTTCGTCCTGAAAAGTAAGCTTATAAATTCCTCCTTCGGTTGATATTTGCTTTTGAATATTAGAAACAAAATTTTCAAGTCCGGCAATATAATCATGAGGATTAACAGTATCCTTTCTCCCTATTAAATCACCAGCTCCTTCAATTAAATCCTGAATAAGATTGCGGTTATTCACATTCAAAAGTATTAAAAATGAATTGACCTAAATTCAATGGATTTGGTATATCGAAACTTAAGTCAGAATTGCTATTATTAAATTTAAAGCTTTTTTTGGTGAAAACCAATACCCGATTCTATTGCTTTCTAATTATTCATCCACTGTTTAAATTCGGTGGTTCGGCTTTTGGAAACTATTAATTCTTCAGAACTAGGAGGTATTACCTCAATTTTTAATTTGTAATTGAAATAGTTATGTACTTTATGTACTGATTTAAGACTGATAATGCAATGCCGGTTTATTCTAAAAAAATATTCGGGATCAAGCTTCTCTTCTAACGAATCGAGCGTATAGTTAATAATGTATTTTTTATTATCGGAAGTATATAGTTGAACCACTTTATCTTCGGCAATGAAATAAGCAATTGTATCCGTTTGAATTGGAAATAGCAAATCGCCTTTACTAACTAAAAAACGAGATTTGTATTTTGAGCTATTGGCATTTAGCGAAAGAATAATACTTTTTAATTGAAGCATCTCATCCGATTGGGAATAGTATTTATTAATGCTGTTATATTTAACAATACTGGCTGCTAATTTTTTTTTGTCAATGGGTTTTAAAAGGTAATCGATGCTATTTAACTCAAATGCCTTAATGGCGAATTCGTCGAAAGCTGTGGTGAATATTATAGGGGAGGGTATTTTTACATGCTCAAAAATCTCGAAACTCATACCATCCGCTAAATGAATATCAAGAAACAGTAAATCGGGAGGAGGATTATTGGATAGATAACTTATGCTGCCAGAGATGGAGTCGAGTGGTCCAGATATTTCCGAATTAGGCATTAACCGCTTTATAATATTGATTAATCGTTTTGCAGCAATATCTTCATCTTCAATAACCAATATTTTTTTCATGTCATGTAAAATTGATTTATAAGGAAACTTTCATCAGAGGCAAACCAACTGCAAATTTATTAGTGGTTTCGGAAACATCAATATTATAAGCCCCAATAAACTTATACCGGTTTCGAATATTCTCTAATCCTAATCCTGTTGAACTTTCAATTGCTTTTCGCTGCAAATTGTTCTCTACTATTAACATATTTTGATGATTAATAAATACAGAAATATGCAAGGGATTTTCTTTCGAAATGATATTATGTTTAATAGCATTTTCAATCAACATTTGCAGCGAAAGCGGGGGAATTGCAAAATGATAAGCACTTTCCGGAATATCGAAATCAATTGTTAGCTTCTTGTCAAACCGTATTTGCTGAATAAAGGCATATTGCGTGGCTAATTGAATTTCATCGCATAGCAATACCAATTCTTTATCGCTGTTTTGTAGCAAATAGCGTAAAAAATCGCTTAGATTCTGAACGTAACTCATTGGCTTGGAATCCTCTTCCAGCATGCCTGTTAGGGTGTTTAAACTATTAAATAAAAAATGAGGGTTTATTTGGTTTTTAAGTGCTTCATATTGAGCTTCCAATGTAGCTTTTTCAAGTTTTTCGGCTTTTATCAGGTTCTCTTTCCATTTCATAAAAAAGAAAGTTGACATGTAAATGGTCGTAATAAAAAGGGTTATGAGAATTGCTAAAATAATTAGCTCAAGCTTATTTTCCTTCATGCCATAGCTATTTGTTATTTTCGAAAGGACATAATCCTCGAGTAAAATAACCGACAGGGAATATAAAATGAGTGAAATAACAAGTAGCGTGATGGTTTTCGCAGTGTGTTTAAAAAAATCGAACTTATGAATAATGAATGTTACAATATGTTCGCTACCGATCCAAAACAGAGCAACCGAAATGATTGAAACCAATGCAGACCAAAAAAACTCGCTCGAAAAAAAATCGTAGTCACGGTATATAAGTGGGAATGCAATACCAATAACTATGATCGACGAATACCGTATTATTCTTTCCCGCCGTTTAATAGGTTTACCTTCTTCCAAGTAGTATTTTTCGGGAGCGTGTTCCATAACAATTAGCAATTTACTTAATTTTCATTATAAATGCTCTTAAAAATGAATACGATAAAGTACCATAGGGAAAACGCCTAATTGGTAAACATTAGAGATTTCATCTTTTGTTTTATTGTACGATTGCATTAAAATGTTTTTGTGATTGGTAAAATTCTCTACAAAAAACTGCCATTCCTGCGAAACTTTTTTCCCATTTAACCGATATCCAAATTTAATATCCGTCTTAAAAAAGGGGGAGAATTGTTGACTGAATGCCTTGCTTTCATCATACGTTGTTTCCTGAGAAATATTAGATTTTACAATATCGATCGGCGTATAACGTTTTCCACCTGCAAATGTAAGCTTGTAATCAATGGTTAGCGCCGACCGTTTTGAAATCTTGAACTCTTTGCCAAGTAAAGTATTTACTACATAATTGCCGTTGAAAGCGGTATTTCTTTCAATTCCATCCGAACCTTTGTACTTCGATTCATAAAGAGAAACTGTAATAAGGTAATAAATGCTTTTACTAAAAAAACGTTCGAGGGTAACCTCAACACCGTAGTTTTTCCCAGAGCCATCGTTTACTAAACTATCTTTAGCGCCAATACCCCAGCCAGCTCCTGTGTTTAACATGCTAAATGCCGATATCTTTCTCTCCACAGGAACATCAAATAAATGCTGATAATATGTTTCCAGTTTCAATCGGGTGTTTTCACTCAGGGTTGCATCATATCCTGCCACAAATTGATGAGAGCGGGTTAACCCAATGCTGGTATTTGTATTTACAAGGCTTCCGTCGGTCATTCTGCTACCTAGAAAATATGTTGAAAGTGCCTGAATTTTGCTATGATAGCCATATCCCAGGTTTATTCGCTGACGGTCAGAAATACTGTAAGAGACTCCAACTCGGGGTTCCAGTGACTTTTCGTTGGTTTGTCCGAAGTAGATCGCATGTAACCCCGGAGTTATGCTTAGCCGGTTATTTATTTTATAGGCTGCTTGAGAATACGCCCGAACCAACCATATTCCATCCAATAGCGATTTCTGCGAGTCGATTATTTGACGAAAATCCTGATCACTGGTATTATATCGCTCTGTTTTTAAATTAAACCCCATTCGATCGGCTGTAATCCCCGATTTTATTGACCAATGTGTATTAATTTTGCTACTAAGTACCATCCCAGCGGAACTGCGAAATTCTGAATATCCATGGTTTATTTGCCTGTAAGGGTTATGGTTTACAGCATCCAGCGTATCTATTTGTGACCCGCCTTCCTGATAAAGACCGGTTAGCATAAATTTTATGTAGGTTTTAGTACTCAAATATCTAGCATAAGTAATGCCCGTTGTCCCCATGGTGGAGTAATTGTATAAATCCTGTCCTTCTTCGCTGTACAAATCCTGTTCGTTTTTTTTGCTATCGAGCATAGCAATTTTGCTGTTTCCGGCAAGTCCAAAAATGGTAATGCGCCCATTTGAAAGGGGGAAATTTAATTTATAGGAGAAATCTTTATATTTGGGTACACCTGTAGTGCCTATGTCTATAATATTATCCATTAATTCCAGTGTGGAATAGCGGAAATTAGCCAGGTAAGAGCTTTTGTGGTTTTTAGAGAAAGGACCTTCTGCTCCCAGTTCAAATCCATTAAACCCGCTTTGAAAAAGGTACTCGCGTTTTTCGTTATTACCATTTCGCATTTTCAAGTCAAATACCCCGGATATAGCATTACCATATTCTGCGGGAAAAGCACTGGTGAAAAAATCGCTGTTTACTAATAAATTGTTGTTCAACATTCCTACAGGACCTCCTGTTGTTCCATTTTCGGCAAAGTGGTTTGGATTTGGGATATCAACGTCTTCCATGCGCCAAAGTAAACCACTTGGGGAGTTGCCCCGGATTATTATATCGTTTCGCTGATCGTTAGCCGCTGAAACTCCTGCATAGTTCATTGCCATCCGTGCAATATCGCCACGACTTCCTGCATATTTTTCGGTTTCTTCAACTGTAAATACCCGGGCGCTGACATTAGCCATTTTGTTCATTGGCTGATCTTTCCGTTTATTGGCAATTACAGTTACTTCCTTAACCTGTGTAACATTTTCTTCCAGTTCAATTTCCAATACCGTTTCTTTGGCTGAATTGACAATGAGGTTCTCGATATTGGAAGTTTTGTAGCCAATAAAGCTGATTTGAATACTTTGCCGGCCAATAGGAATGTTATTTAAGCGGAAGCTTCCATTTTCTTCGGAGATTGCACCTATAAAAGGATTTGAGTTTAATAATATTACATTTGCCCCGGTAAGCGGGAGTTTTGAATCTTTATCCAAAACAATACCCCGTATTACCTGACTCAGTTCTTGAGCCTTCAGGGAATTTGAGAAGATTAGAATGCCGATTATTATTATAAATTTTTTCATAACTGTCTTTTTAAAGTTTGAGACGAAGATCTAATCTTTTATAACCACCATAAATGGTAAACCGATAAGCTGGAAAAAAATAAGGATGAAATGGCAAATGCATTATATAACTGGATGGGAGTAACAGTATAAACAACCTGAGTTACATGCTGCCGGCGGCCATCCGCCTATATCTATTGATTTTGAACAACCACATAAAGTTCTGCTTCTGGGTTGGGCTTTTGTGACTTCCAGGTGATGGTTGTGCAATTGTTGTAGAAGATTTCCATCAATGCAGGCTGATTCTTTTAGTTGAGGAACACAGCACGACGAAATTTGAACGGAATATTCCTTTTCAATTTGCGAAACCCAAAGCGCCATCTTTTCGCGTTCGTCATTTGTTGGAGAAAATATTTCGATATGTTCTTCTTTAAAACGCTTGTTAACCTTTGCATGCATTCCATTTTCCAAAAAACTGAAAGTAATGTTTTTAATACCTTTTTTGCTGGCTTCGCGAACGATAGGTTTAAAAAGCCCTAAATTGCTATAAAGTTGTCCTGACCAATCGACCAGTCGAATTATCGGATCTATCCTCAGTCTGATTCGTAAAGGGTTCTCGGTTAATTCAGAAACTTTATCTATCATTTGAATAGACTCTTCATAATTAGGTACGCAAGGTTCCATGTAAACTTTTTTTGTTTTAAACCCCGAAACAAAACAATCTCTGCCCATACCTGTAATAGTAAGTTGGATGTACAACTGGGTATTCTCTTTTTTTAATTCGGATAAATAGGAGTGGAGGGGCTCCCGGAAAAGGCTTTCAGGATGCTTGGTCCAAAGCAACAAGGTATGAATTGTAAACCCCTTTTCCTTTCTCTTTTCTGTTTCCCGAATAATGTTGTTGGGATAAAAGGCCGGCATGTCGGTCATTCGGGATGCGCTAATTATGATTGATTGCATGGCCTAACCAGTTTTATTAACTTTATAAATCTTATAATTTTTATTGAACACGAATTGAAATGTGATAAATATCATAAGTTTCAGTAAATCGGATTATCTCTTTTTAAAATAAATTGTATTATAAATTTAAACTTAAACCTATGGCATTTATTTTATGGCGAAGTGCCTTCAGCGTTGGGAATAATCTTATTGATTCCCAGCATCAAAAGCTCGTACAGATTATAAATTTACTGTACGATGAAATTACAATGAAGAAATCGGAACTCAAAATGCAGGAAATTTTTAATGAGTTGGTATCCTATACCAAGTATCATTTTGATGCCGAAGAACAAATGATGTTAACAAACCTCCTTCCTGGAGCCGTTGCTCATAAAAAAGCACATCAGGAGTTTATTTCCAAAATAAATACACTGAAACTGAGTAATATTGTTGGAAACGATAAAGTGAAGATGGAAGTATTTGTCTTTCTAAAAAATTGGTTAACTGACCATATTCTTAATACCGATAAAGAAACTTTTAAGAGTCTTTCGGAGGAATAGGAAAGTTAAGTCTATGTTAAATTAATATTGACATATTCTAAATTGTTCGGGAATTCGTTTTAAATTACAGCCGATTTTAACTGAGATATAGGAATGAGGCTACTTGGATATTTAAAACGCTTATTACCTGTCGATTGGCTTTTGATTTGTTACCTGTCTTTAACCGGAGTTTTTATTTTAGGATTCTACCAAATAATACCTTTTGCTCATTACCATTTATTTGGAAGGGCTGTTTCTGCTGGTTTACTATTACTATTGCCATTACTGGATAACTTCTTAAAAGTCCGTGCTGTTTTATTTTTACGGATAGCTTACCCTCTTGCTTTTTTAGGCTTTTTTTATGCTGAAACCGATGCCCTGAACAATGTTTTTTTTTCGAACCTGGATTACCACTTTGCCCGGTTCGAGATGCTTGTGTTTGGTTTTCAGCCTGCATTAGATTTTTATGCATCTTTCCCAAATAAATGGTTTAGCGAATTCATGAACCTGGGGTACTTTTCGTATTATTTCCTTATTCTTGGTTTTGCCATTCATGTTTTTATTAAAAATGAATCCGATTTAATCCGAATTGTATTCCTAATATGTTGCTCCTTTATATTTTATTACCTGATTTTTATAATTATCCCAGTAAGCGGCCCTCAATATTATTTTAAATCGCCCTATAATTCGATTCCCAACTCTGGCATTTTCAGAACTTTTGTTTTATTGGTCGAAAAAATAGGTGAAAGACCAACTGCAGCATTCCCAAGCTCGCATGTTGGAATAATATTTATTCTGATATTACTTGCATGGAAAAAATATGCTAAAACGTTAGCGTGGCTCATTCCTTTTTTTATAATTCTTTCATTTTCAACAGTATATATTAAAGCGCACTATGCCATAGATGTATTGGGCGGATTAATATCAGCGCCCATAATTCTTTGGTTTTCGAACGTTACGTGGAAAATATTCAAAAATCATACTATTAAAAAAACATTCTTATAAAATCAGTTTACTATGCCGGTATCTATTGTCGAAGTAAAAACCCGTAAGCAACTCCGTGAGTTTATTTATTTGCCCGAAAAAATACATAGTAATCACAAAAACTGGCTTCCCAATATATATGTTGATGAATGGAAATTTTTTGATCCTGCAAAAAACCATGCTTTTTCGCATTGTCTTACCATGCTATATCTTGCTTATCGCGACAATGTTCTGGTTGGTCGGATTATGGGGATAATCCATAATCATTATAATGCCGTAAAGAATGAAAAAACAGGGAGGTTTGGTTATATCGAATGCTATAACGATGATGAGGTAGCTCACCTTTTACTTTCTTCGGTGGAGAAATGGGCATATTCTTTTGGAATGGATAAAATAATCGGTCCGTATGGTTTCTCGGATAAAGATCCGCAAGGGTTGCAAATATCAGGGTTTGAGTATATGCCTATACTGGCTACTGCCGTTAACTTTCCTTATATGGTAGAGCAATTGGAAAAGAATGGATACGAAAAAGATATCGATTGTTATATACATCGTCTCAATTTAAATCAGCCATTTCCGGAGGTTTATAATCGCGTAATGCAGCGGTTTGAATCAAAAAACGATTTCGAATTCAAAGAATTTAAATCGAAAAGGGAATTGAAACCTTACGTGGTTCCTATTCTAAGATTAGTGAATGAAGCATATAAAGATTTATATGGTTTCGTTCCCCTAACCGATATAGAAATGACGGAATTTGCCAATCGGTATATGGATGTGCTCAACCCCAAGCTTGTAAAGGCAATAATGAAAAATAATGAAGTCGTTGCTTTTATTATTGGACTTCAGAATTTTACCCCGGGAGTTCAAAAATCGAAAGGTCATTTATTTCCGTTTGGGGTTTTCTATATTTTGCAAGCCATGAAAAAAACCAAGCAGATGGATTTAATGCTGGGAGCTGTTAAGCCCAATTATCAGGGGTTAGGTTTTGAAATTCTCATGGCAATGAAATTAATTGAGTCGTGCCATAAAATGGGTATTTATACCATGGAAATTCATCTGGTACTCGAAACAAACCTTAAAATGTTGGCCGAGTTGACCAAAGTTGGCGCCGAAAGGCTCAAAACATTTCGGGTTTTTAAAAAGGCTTTGTAGAAATTATAATTTAAATCCAATTTATAATAGCAATATATAGCAATCCTGAGAACACAATCTTAGGATTTTCTTTTTTAGGATACAGTCCATTTAAAGGGAGTTTAAAAATCATTCGCCAAACCAGATATCAACTTTGTTGTTATTAAAGAATAATAACAAAAGCGAATGATAAAAATTGCACTCATATTTCTTTTATTCAGTTTTCTTAATTTCTCCATAGTACCTGATAATCCTGCTATACCGGTAATGGATTTTAAGCAGTTTGAACCTCAGTTGAACAGGTCAAACGATTCGGTGTATCTGGTTAATTTCTGGGCAACATGGTGTGGCCCGTGCCGGGACGAGTTACCTGCCATTGAAAAGATTGGCGAGAAATATAAAAACAAAAAATTCCGTATCCTTTTGGTTAGTTTGGATATGCCAAATCAGCTTAACAGCCGGTTGCTACCTTTTATTAAAAGTAATCAGATAAAATCGGATGTAATTTTACTGGACGATCCGAAGCAGAACGAATGGATTGATAAGGTTGATCCGGGCTGGTCTGGAGAAATACCTTTTACAGTAGTTTATGGACGAGAATTTCGTAATACCTATAATAAGTCTTTCAATTTTAATGAACTCGATTCTATTATTAACCTAAAATTAAATTCACTATGAAGAAAATGATGTTTGCTTTAGGGCTATCCCTGCTTACTATTTCATATATACATGCCCAGGGATTGAAAGTTGGAGATAAAGCTTCCGATTTTAAATTGAAAAATATTGATGGAAAAATGGTGTCCTTGAAAGATATGCCTCAGGCGAAAGGATATGTAGTTGTTTTTACCTGCAATAATTGTCCATATGCAAAAGCTTACCAGGACCGTATTATACAGCTTGATAAAAAATACAAGGCCAAGGGATACCCGGTAATCGCAATAAACTCGAACGATCCTGAATTATCGCCCGAAGATTCGTACGATAAAATGGTTATAAGAGCAAAAGAAAAAGGTTATACTTTTCCTTATCTGTTCGACCAAACTCAGGATGTTTATCGTGCCTACGGTGCTCAGAAAACACCCCATACCTATCTTATACAAAAGGAAGGAACTGATTTAGTTGTTCGTTATATTGGCGCTATTGACGATAATTATCAGGATGAAAGCAAAATTTCACAATCGTATCTATCCAGTGCAATTGATGCGGTAATTGCCGGGAAAAGCCCCGAAATAACTTACACCAAGGCAATAGGTTGTGGTATAAAGGACAAGCAAAAAAAGTCCTGATTATTAGTTATTAACAAAGGTAATCAGAAAACCTAAAATTTAAAGAGGCCGGATAAATCCCGGCTTTTTTTGTTTTAGGCACCTTCCAGACAAAATAACCAATAGTAATTAACGTGAGTTCGGTATAAGAACAGTTTAATATTGTTAATTTTCAGCTGATTATAACCCCAACCCCTTAAAAAGGGGCTATAACTGCTGCTTCGAAGCAACAGTTAGCCCTCCCCCCGATAGCTATCGCGGGTAAGGAGGGTTGGGGAGGTAAAATGCAC
>JAIFLU010000021.1 GCA_020048915.1 Bacteroidota bacterium
CAGATTGAGATGCTCTTGCATTATAGTAAAACCTTACTTTATCCAGATAATGAAATCTGCTGTAACCTTCGGCAATATTAGCACCAATCGAATCAGTAGATCTAATATATTGGTCTCCCATTATTTTTTTGTCTTCAAAATTCATTTTGGTATAAATCTCCCAGGCTATTGTAGAAAGTCTTCTAGCTAATTGATATATATGTAAATCTTTAATCGGGATAAATGGTTTCTTTTCCATACTTTTAAATTTGAAATGCTGTTGATATAAATAGAAATACTTTTGAAATATATTAAAAAACTATAAATCGCTTTTTTCTTCATCCATCTATTTAATTGTTTTTCTATCTCAATCAATTTCTATTTATTTCCATTGTATTTCCATTGTATTTCCATTGTATTTCCATTGTATTTCAATCACTATCTTCCTATTTCTTTTGTATTTCTAACTATTTCTATTTCAATTTATATTCCCTCCACATTGCTTGAAACAATGGCACAACAAATACAGTCATTACTTGAATAATCATTCCTCCAAACATTGGAATAGCCATAGGAACCATTATATCTGCCCCTTTCCCCGTTGAGGTAAGAACTGGTAATAACGCAATTACAGCAACGGCAGTAGTCATCATGGCAGGACGAACACGTTTTTTACCTGCCAATACAACCGCTTCGCGCACTTCGCTTATAGTGGCCGGTTTCTTTGCTTCAAAAACCTGATGGATGTATGTTCCCATAATTACCCCATCGTTGGTTGCAATCCCAAACAACGCAATAAACCCGACCCAGACGGCCACACTCAGATTTATGGTATGCATCTGGAACAAATCGCGCAGGTTTATTCCGGCAATGGCAAAGTTTAAAAACCAATCTTGCCCATAAAGCCACAACATAATGAATCCGCCTGCAAAAGCAACAAAAACACCTGAGAAATGGATGAATGAAGCCGTTACCGTTTTGAACTGGAAATACAATAATAGGAATATCAAGATAAGACTAATGGGGATAACGATGGCAAGCCTTTGCGATGCCCGCAATTGTTGCTCGTAGTTTCCGGCAAACTTGTATGAAACGCCGGGTTGTAATTTAATATCCCCTAAATCTATTTTTTCACGGATAATTTTGGAGGCCTCTTCCACCACATCTACCTCCGCTTTACCTTCCACTTTGTCGAAAATAACATAACCTACGAGGAAGGTGTTTTCGCTGCGGATCATTTGTGCACCCCGAGTATAGCCGATATCGGCAATTTCGCCTAAAGGAATTTGAACTCCGTTCATGGCAGGGATTAGGATTCGTTTTAAATCTTCGGGGTTATCCCTGAGTTCGCGAGCATAGCGAACACGAATAGGAAACCGTTCACGGCCTTCCACCGAATTACTTAATGCCATACCGCCAACGGCAACTTGCAATACCTCCTGAACATCGCTAATGCTCATTCCATAGCGGGCCATATTTTCGCGGTTAAGTTTTATCTCTATATAGGGGGCACCTACAGCGCGGTCATAAAAAACTGATGCGGCTTTGATGGAGGGAATTTCTTTTAAGGCCTTTTCAAACATCATCCCTGCCTGTTCAATGGTTTCCAAATCGGGGCCATACACTTTTAATCCCATCGGGGCGCGCATCCCGGTCGAAAGCATTACCAAACGGGTTTCGATAGGCTGCAACTTAGGAGCAGAGGTCAACCCCGGAATATTGGTGACTTTTACAATCTCGTTCCAAATATCATTCGGGTTTTTTATTTGTGGCCGCCATTGACGGAAATACTCTCCATTTTTATCAGAAACTAAATATACATTGATATGCCTGGAGATATATTGAAATACATTGAAATAACTAGAGTTAGAAACATAAGCAGGTTTAACCGTATCAATTTTATTATTCGCCAAAACAAAAAATAATTCCTCTCTTTTATCAAATTTTATTTCCTGAATACTATTTATGCCAACTGTGTTCCCATTTATGTCAACTTTATCTCTTTTTCCATTTATTTCCTTTTTATCTCTATTTATTTCAATTGTATTTCTAATTTCAGAAAGGCTCAACACAAACCTTCCATCTTTGTCAACCTTAAACTTTTGTCTATGGCCGTTCTCGTCTAAAACATATTCGGAGCGGTAATTGATAGTGTTTTCGAACATTTGCACCGGTGCAGGATCGAGGGCCGAATTTACGCGTCCCCACTTCCCAACAGCAACATCTACCTCAGGAATTGCCGAGAGGCGTTTATCAAGGGTTTCGATATAGTTTAAATTCATTTCGATACTCGAATGGGGCATACTGGTAGGCATAAGCAGGAACGAACCTTCGTTGAGCGAAGGCATAAACTCTTTGCCAGTGCCGGGGAAGGTTTTAGTGGGCGCTTGCCAAACGGCAGTTTGTCTAAAACTATTCCAGCCAATTTTTTCAAAGCCAGTTGCTAAACCTCCAAATATTTTATCAAAGCCCTGCCATACCATTGCCCCAAATATTAAGGTAAATGCAGGTAGCAGCAAAAATTTCCATTTATTGCTCAACCCCCAACGAAGAATAGGTTCGTAAAAGTGAACCATTGACATAAGCACTGTGAGAATAACACCAATAATACCTGCCACAAAAATGAAGTTGGCAAGGACGCTGTTATGCGCTCCAAGCGGCAGCCATTCTATAGAAAGATAATAGGTTGCTGTTAATACAGTAATGGCAATATTTATATAGTTTGTAAACTCAATGCGTTTTTTGGGCCAACGGAACTCAAGTAAATTATTTATCCCTATCGCAATTAAGGCCAGTGCTGGCCAGGTATGCCATACAACAATAAACACAACTCCAGCTATGATCAGGCCGCCATTTAATACTTTCCGTATTTTTTTTGTATTGAAACGGATATTGAAGAGAATATGCATGAGCGTTGGTAACACTACAATACCAAGAATAAATGCCGATATCAGGGCGAATGTTTTTGCAAATGCTAAGGGATGGAATAGCTTGCCTTCAGCAGCCTCCATAGCAAATACCGGCAGAAAGCTGACAATTGTTGTAGCAATGGAAGTAACCACGGCATCCCTAACTTCGGTGGTTGCCTGGTATATAACCGACAACAATTGCTTTCCTCGAATTCCTTTGATTTCGGGCATTTCCAAATGCCTGAGAATATTCTCTACATCTACAATGCCAATATCTACCATGACACCAATGGCAATGGCAATCCCCGATAGCGCTACAATATTGGCGTCGACTCCAAAAAAGTGCATGAGAATAAATGTCATCAATACCCCAATGGGTAGCAAACCCGCCACAATAATCGAAGCTTTAAGATTTAATACCAGAATAATAATGACGATAATACTTATCAGGATTTCGTGCGACAGAGCTGTTTCAAGGGTACCTATCGTTTCTTTTATCAAACCGGTGCGGTCGTAAAAAGGTACAATGGATACTTTCGAAATACTACCATCAGCCAAGGTCTTCTGAGGCAATCCGGCGTCAATTTCTTTAATTTTATCTTTTACGTTGTTGATAACCTCCATTGGGTTTGAGCCATACCGGGCAACTACAACGGCTCCAACCGCTTCGGCTCCGGCTTTGTCAAGACCTCCACGACGGGTAGCCGGGCCAAAGGAGGTATGGGCAACGTCTTTAATACGTACCGGAACATTATTACGGACTGCAACCACTGAGTTTTCGAGGTCATCCAGGTTTTTAACATATCCCAGTCCCCGTATGATATATTCCACATTATTGAGTTCAACCGTTTCGGCACCAATATCGAGGTTGCTTTTACGCACTGCGTTCATCACGTCCATAACCGAAACGTTATAAGCTTTGAGGGCTTCAGGATTAAGATCCACCTGGTATTCCTTAATGAAACCTCCCACGGAAGCAACTTCCGAAACTCCTTCGGCAGTGGAAAGCCCATATTTTACATAGAAATCTTGTATAGTTCTTAATTCCTGCGGATTCCAACCGCCATTTGGTTTACCGGTTTTGGGATCACGTCCTTCGAGGGTATACCAATATATCTGTCCCAGGGCTGTAGCATCAGGTCCTAAAGTGGGAGTTACTCCAACCGGCAGGGTTCCGGATGGCAATGAATTTAATTTTTCGAGAATGCGAGAACGGCTCCAATAAAATTCAACGTTATCCTTAAAAATAATGTAGATAAACGACATGCCAAACATCGACGAGCTGCGGATGGTTTTAACTCCGGGTACGCCCAGCAAGGCTGTTGTAAGCGGATAGGTTATCTGATCCTGAATATCTTTTGGGGAACGTCCCATCCATTCGGTAGCGATAATTTGCTGGTTATCGCCAATATCGGGAATAGCATCAACCGGGATTGGATCGCGCGGCATAAAGCCTGTATGCCAGTTAAACGGCGTATAAACTATCCCAAAAATTACAAAAGCAATTAGAAAAATAAATGTAACCAGCCGGTTTTCGAGAAAATATTTGACAAGTCGGTTGAACATGGGATTAATTTTAAAAATAAGTAATGTGCCAATGCGTTAATTCAATCAGATTAAATTAGCACATCAGCGCATTATGTTCATCAACACATTAATGCATTTTTACTTTCTGTATTTACAGCATCCGGGAAGTTTATCGTAAACATTGCTTTCGGCTTTAAATTTTTCTGTATCGTGACCAACAGCGGCAATCTTTTTCTGAACATCGTCGCTTTTTACTTTTGATGAGTCATAAACCAATGTGAGCACTTTGGTTTTGTCACTCCATTCAGCTTTGCTTACACCATCAATTTTTGCAGCTTTTTCAATACGCGACTTACACATATCGCAATTTCCAGATACCTTAATAGTTTCTGTTTTTGTGGAAGCCATTTTGGAATGATCGGGTGTTTGTGCAAATATATTGGCACTTAAGAATATTGCCAAAGCGGCAACAACCATAAATTTTATTGTTTTCATACTTCTTGAATTTATATGTAATTGTTATTTAAGAAAATAATAATTCAACAAAAGAATTTATAGAACTCTTCTGCAAGAAATTAGGAAGGAAGGAATCTCAAATACGGAAAATACAAATGTCGTCGAGGCTAACAGCACTGGTTAATAAATTCCCGGGGGGACTGACATCTGCGTATAAATAATTAGAATAAGGATAGGAATTGAAAGATATGTTCTCCGGAATATAGAATTCCTGTATAATATTTTTTGTAATCTCCTGGATTTGAAATGAGGAAGGACTGTAATTGGAATCAACAGCGTAAATGGAAATTTCGTTCTGGCAACAATTTGATTCGATTGATATATGATTTACATATTCGCCCAAATCATCCTCTTCCATACCACAAGTAGCTTTTTCGCTAGTAAAAGACCATTTTACAGCGGCAATTTCTCCACCACAAAAATGAGTGGCAATAGAAAGATGCATCCCCGAAAGCAGGATAAGAAGAGCAAATAATATGGAGAAAACCTTTTTCATTTAAACATATAACAGAAAACGGTTAAAAAAGTTGGATAAATATAAGACTAAAAACTCTTTTATAAGGTACGAAAATGTTAAAAAAATAAAAACGCTTCTTTTTAGGGGGATTAGGAGGTAAAAAGACTTTTCAGTGCAGGCTCGTTTATTATTTACTAACAGCGGACTGTTTATAAACTTTGAATTGAAATTGTTTTCTGTTTTATTTAATTCATATATTTGCCTCAGAATTTTGGTTCGCATAAGAAGTTTACACTTTTTGCGATTAAAATGGGAATGCCGTGAGAAACGGCAACAGTACCCGCTGCTGTGAATCCCGATTCTCTTTTTAGAGGATCAATCGCTTCGGTCACACAAACCACTGTCCGCCTCCTGGGGGATGGGAAGGGAAACCGAAGAGGGATAAGTCAGAAGACCTGCCATGTTCATAATCATTAACGCTTTCGGGACTAAAAGCGAGGAATTGAAACGTATGTCAATCTCCCCCCTGTTTTTTCCTGAAGCCATTTATTAATTAAATTATTTATGGTATTCAGAATGAAAAATTTATTTAACGTTATCGCAATTTTACTGGGTTTTGGTATTGTGCTATCCTCATGTACCAAAGATGAAACTCCCTCTGTATTAACCGACTTTAGTTCTCTTACCCTTACCTCTGAGGGCTTCTGGAATGGCTCCGATCTTTCCGGTAGTTTCACGGTCAATGGAGTGAAATTTCCAAATGTTTATACTCCTGCCTGGAGCGCATGGAATGGGTTTGCCTATGCTAATAAGCACGACATTTATACATCGGGTTTTGGAAACCAATACAGTTGCTATGCTAAAAAGGACTCTTCCTCAACCAATACATTTGTGCTGGCTTATCCGGGGTATAAAAACGATAGTCTGGTATTCGACGAACTGGTTTACGATGTGCAGCTTAAAGTTACCAACTCAACTTATTCTGCCCTTAGCATGAAATATGGAGACCTATATTCCAAGAAATTTGGGGGGAAAGATTCTTTATTTGCTGATTGGTATAAACTGTCGATTATTGGCATTAATCAGGCTGGCCTTCCAACAGATACTGCTCAGGTTTATCTCGCCGATTACCGTTTTTCGGGATGGAAGCAGGACTATATTGTTGACGAATGGATAAAGGTTAATTTAACGAAACTCAGTGAGGTGAAAGCCTTGCGGTTTGAATTATCGTCATCCGATAACGGCGATTGGGGAATGAACACCCCCGGATATTTCTGCCTGGACGATCTGGAATATAAATTAGTTTCAAAGAAAGAATAAAAATTTTCCGACCATCCTTTTGCCCTGTCCGTGCTTCCCAAGAGCCGGACAGGTTTATAGGAATGTCAGAATCTTAAAAAAGTAAGCGTTGAAAAAACTAATACATATCCTTCTCTCCTTCATATTCCCAATTACCGGAATAAATGGTCAATTTGCCCCGGCTGCAGGAGTGAGCGGCTCAACCGCAATTTATAAAGATGATATCTCAATTTTGGGATGGGCAAAGTCGTGTTCAGTAAACCGAGGGTTTATTAATAAATCCGATACAACTGTAAAATTTTCACAAGATGGGGTAACATCAAACCATGCATTCTTCGGGACAGAGCAATTTGCTGTCGGAGCCCCGGGTGGAGCCCTTGATTGTATTAGCCTGGGCGATAGAGGAACGGCAACCCTTGCATTTGATTTCCCTATTAGAAATGGGTTAGGCGCTGACTTTGCTATATTTGAGAATGGTATAAAAATGCAGGAGGCTCCCTATCATTATTTTCTGGAACTGGCATTTGTGGAAGTAAGTACCAACGGAAAACGTTTTGTGCGTTTCCCAGCCGTTTCCAATACTCCAGTTGCAACACAGATAGCCAGCTTTGGTCAGATTGACCCTGTTCAAATTCATAATTTTGCCGGTAAGTATGTGGCGAATTACGGCACTCCATTCGATTTGGAAGATATAAAGGATAGCCTGGGGATAAATATCGACAGTATTAATTACATTCGGTTAATTGATGTGGTAGGCAGTATCGATCCCAAATTTGCCAGTGTCGATTCGAAAGGCCAGATAGTGAATGATCCTTTTCCTACCGAGTTTTGGTCAGGAGGATTTGATTTGGATGCAATAGGAGTAATGCATTTTAATGGAATTACCGGATTTAAAGAAGATAAGATGCTTACTGGATTAAGGGTATATCCAAATCCTGCAATTTCAGGCTCGGAACTTACTATTCAATATCCTGACTGGGGAGATACTCAATTGGTAACTATTGGGCTTTGGTCGGTTATGGGAATTAAAACTTACGAATGGCATTTGAATTATGCGGAAACATCTAAATTAATCTTACCGGAACTTGAAAGAGGTTTGTACTTTTTGAAAATTCAAACTTCTGAAGGACAGGAAATAGTAAAATTAAAAGTGGAATGAATAAAAGGGTTTTCGTCCTGATAGGTTTACTTGTGTTAATAATAAGTGTTTCCGCTCAATCGTTAAAAGATACGGTTAAGCTGTCGGAAGTATTTGTTATGTCCATAAGGCAAACTACTGAACGGGCGCTCTATATTAACCGGATTGATTCAACAACCTTGGCTAGTTCGGTGAATGTAAATCTTTCGGATGTTTTACAGAAAAATTCTTCTGTTTATATTAAATCATACGGGCAAGGCGGATTGGCAACTGCTTCGTTTCGGGGTACATCGGCTTCGCATACGCAGGTTTTATGGAACGGTCTCAATATTAATCCTCCCATGTGGGGACAAAACGACATGTCGTTACTTCCTGTATTTTTTACCGACGAAATTGCTCTTTACTATGGAAGCAGTTCTTTGTCCAAAACCTCCGGTGGTTTAGGGGGATGTATTGCCCTTAGTAATACACCTGGTTGGAACGATGGCTTTTCAGCATCCTTTTCCCAAACGGTTGCCAGTTTCAAAACCTACCTTTCCCAATTTAAACTGTCATTCAGCAAAGATAGGTTTGTTAGTAAAACCCGCGTATATTCAGATAAAGCAAAAAATAATTTCAGGTACTACAACGATAAAAATCTTCCCTTTGGCTATTCCAGGCAAACAAATGCCGATTATTTTAAAGATGGTTTTTTGCAGGAGTTTTATTACAAAGTAAACAACCGGCAGTTTTTAGGGTTAAAAGTAATGGCAGTGCAAAGCGACCGCAATTTACCCGCAATTATGAGTTTTGGCGGCGCCGAGCGGGACGAAAACCAACAAGATAAAAACATAAATGTTCTGGGAGAGTGGAAAATCTATACTTCTAAAAGTTCGTTGTCGATAAACTCTGGCCTTATTTATAGTAATCTTAATTATCTTCTTGCCAATACAAATCAGGGAGGACGGGTGGTGAATTTTGATTCGGAAAGTAGCTGTTATTCCTATTCTAATAAAATAAATTATCAGTTTACTTTTACAGAATCCACCGTCCTGAAATCATCAGTTGATGCTGATTGGGCAGTAGCGCATTATTCCAGCAAAATTGATTCTGATGGTTATGAGAAAAACCGCTCGGATATTATTGCTCAAACTTCGCTTCATCACACCTTTGGTAAACGGTTTTCAGGATATTTTCTAATACAACAAAAACTACTGAATTCTACGTTGATGCCTTTTCTGCCGGCTTTTGGAATTGAGTATGATGTTACTGGAAATAAAAGCTTGCTAATCCGCTCTAACTTTGGTCGAAACCTTCATGTACCAAATCTGAACGATAAATATTTTACACCGGGAGGCAATCCAAACCTAAAACCGGAAGTTGGTATTCAGGGGGATGTCGGTTTAGTTTATAGTAAAAATTACCTTCATTTTGGCTACCGGCTTGAATTAACCGGGTATGGCGCATGGATTAACGATTGGATTTTATGGCATCCCAGCGAGTTTCGTTACTGGACAGCCGACAACGTACAGAGGGTTTTTTCGAGGGGGGTAGAAATTAATGCATCTATGAAAGGTAATTTGGGTTCCCTAAAATATGAGTTGAAAGGAAATTATGGTTTAACCCGCACCACTAATCAGCAAAAGGGATCTGCGGCTTATGGAATGCAGCTGATTTATATACCGGTTCATATTGGTAATGTTCATCTTTATCTTGACAAAGGAACCGTTTCCGGAATGATATCGTTTCATAATACCAGTTCCCGTAATACAACTACTATAGAAGATTTACTCGATCATCGTTTGGAGCCATATTGGCTGGTAGATGTTGGTTTAGGGAATAAATTCAGTTTTGATAAAAATATTCTCGAAATCTATTTTAAGGCTAATAACCTGTTCAATAGTCAATATCAGGTTATTATGCAGCGCGCTATGCCTGGTAGGAATTTTGGGATAACCTTGCGTTACAGTTTTATAAATAAAATTTGAAAAATACGCTCATCTCTTTCCGTTTAGCATTCAGGGTCATCCTTTATCTAGTGCGATAGAGGTTGGAAAGGGATGAGTCGTTTTTCAATTTATAGTTCAATTGTTAAAAAGAAATAATATGAAATTCCATAGAGCAAGCCTTTTTTTCATTATAGCGATTTTTGTACTTTCTGCTTTTTATTCGTGTGAAAAGGATGTCACTAATAGAAATTTTTATGTAAAAGAAGGCGTTTTTATTCTGAATGAAGGGAATTACACATATGGAAATTCATCCTTGTCTTTCTATAATCCCGATTCGAACAAGATTTCAAACCAGATATTTTCGAAAGCGAATAAAGGTTCTGCTATTGGCGATGTACTTCAATCGATGACCATTCAGGATTCTTTAGGGTATTTGGTAGTGAATAATTCGGGCAAGATAATGGTGGTGAACACCAATACGTTTCAGTTTAAATCGGCAATTACGGGTTTGGTTTCACCCCGGCAGTTATTGATACTAAATTCAGCAAAAGCATATGTAAGCGATTTATATAGCAATTCAATTTCAATTATCGATTTAAAAAGTTTTTCGGTTACAGGAAGTATTCATTTGAATAAAAGCAGCGAAAGCATGGTGTTGTTTGGAAATTATGTTTTTGTAAGCAATTGGTCGAAACAAAATACCCTGCAACGCATTGATATTAGTACTGATAAATTGACCGATAGCCTGGTGATTACCAAACAGCCTAATTCGATGGTGCTTGACAAGAATAATAAGTTATGGGTATTAAGCGATGGAGGATATTCAGGTATTCAGGGAGGAAAGGTAAAAGCCTGCCTGACCCGAATTAATCCAGTCTCTTTTTCGATAGAACAGGAATTTGTTTTCCCGGATAATAATTCAGCACCTACCCGTTTATCCTTAAACAGAACAAAAGATACCTTATTTTATCTGAATGGCTCCTGGGGGCAATCGCAAGATAATGGTGGTGTATACAAAATGGCGGTTACCGAAAGTCAACTGCCGGTTTCTGCCTTTATTCCTGAAAATGGCCGATTGTTTTATGCGTTGGGAATTGATCCTAAAAATTCGGATATTTATGTGAGCGATGCAATTGATTATCAGCAACCTGGATGGGTATTCCGGTATTCCGCCCGGGGCGCTATAGCCGATTCGTTTAAAACAGATATCATTCCTGCTGCCTTTTGCTTTAAGTATGAAATATCCATACCAAATATATTTTGACACACAAGGAATGGTTATGGTCCCGATCCGCGATAGCTATCGGGAC
>JAIFLU010000162.1 GCA_020048915.1 Bacteroidota bacterium
GCGCTCAAAACATTGCAGAAACACCCGATTCAAAACTCCGCACTCCAGCAATGCTAGAAGTGCTTTTACTTAATTCGAACCGCGAAATATCTGATGTCGATACAATTATTAACCTCGATTCGTATGCCGGAACTGATGTTAAAGTAACCTCCGAAGGAATATATGCTACCAGCGGTTCCAACGGTTTTTTAAAATTCTATAATCATTCTTATGATTCAGTTTACGCCACTGCCATATCAGATGCCCGTTCGGTAGATATAAATGCAACTAATGCTTATGTGCTGAGCGGTCAACCAGGTAAAGTTTCGGTTTTTGGCCGCACCAACCAGTTACCAGTTACAACGCATAATATTGGAGGGGCAAATACTCCCGAGTCCAAATCAGAATTAGTGGTTACCGACAACTATATAATCACAGCCCTTAACGAAGGTGGGATTCAGGTATTGAATGCCAACGGGACACTTAAACAGTATATTCCAAGACCAGCTACCCCAGATGGAGAAAAAGATGAAGATTATGTAACCAATAGTGTATCCCTTAACGGCGACTTATTATTTGCCGCCAACGGCGAAGCTGGTATTTTTATTGGTGGTATCGTAAAAGAACATCACGATAGTATTTATACACTTGGAGCTATAAAATTTGGCGGGGATCAATCGTCAAACTTTGTTGAATCAAAAGATAGTGTGATTTTTGTAGCTACAGGTCTGGGAGGTCTTAAGATTCTTTCTATCGGCATTGATGATGGCGAACCCGACGGAATTATTCCAACAAAACCTTGTCCAACCTTAAAGAGTAAAATTTCAGATTTGTTTCCCGAAGAAGTAAATAACTACAATGCCCATCCGGAATTATTTCTTCCCGGAAACAGCAGAAACATTATTCTTAAAAAGGAATCAGAAGTATATATCACCTTTTTTGACGAAGTAGCGGGCTGGAAAAATTCATTGGGTTATTACACCTATAATTTATCCAATCCTCCTGCCAGCATCGCCCAGTTGGAAAAACATATTCTTTTCCCCAATCTTTCAAAAACAGACGAGGGAGGGGCTTTGACTTCAGGTGATATGATTAAAATAGGGAAGGGCAAATTTCCGGCAAACACTGTAATTGGATTCTTCCTAATTGCCCAGGGGTATAAAAACGGGTTTGTTGACGAGGGCTTATATACCCATTATACAAATTACGAATTCAATTTAGGTGGATTTCAACAGCATGCATTATTTGAGGATGGCGAATGCAACCAGCTTGTAATGACATTCGAGGATATTAGTAAATCGGAGACATTAAGTTATACTGACAATGACTTTAACGACATTATTTTTGTCATTACCGATAATAAAGATCCGAACCATCAGACGCCAAGCACGGCATTTGATCTGACCAATGTCCCAAAAAAATAAAAAAAGAAAAACCCGGCAAAACCGGGTTTTTCTTTTTTTATCAAATAGCTTTTTTTTGAAGCACCGAAAATAAAATATAAAAGACGAAAATTATGGGAACAGAAATTACTCCCCATAAAAAAACGCAAACCACTGCAATCAAAACCAATAAATATCGATAGATATTTTCTCTCAATTTATAATTGGTAAACTTAAACGACATCATTGGAATTTCTGCAACTAATAGAAATGAAAGAATTACTGTTAGCGGTATAATTACATATAGATGCAGTAATAAATCTGAGGCGAATGTGCCTGACTGAGCAATTATAAAAGGGAAAGACGAAATAAGAATAGCATTTGCCGGAGTTGGCAACCCTATAAAACCATCCTTTTGACGCTCGTCTACGTTAAAATTTGCCAAACGTAATGCCGAAAAAGCCACAACAAACAACGACGATGCCAACAATAAGATTTCAATAAAAGAAGCATTGGCAATTGTATGTACAGGATTGGTTTGCAAAATAATTTGCTGAATTATGCTATAGATAATTGCGGAAGGCAACAATCCAAAACTGATAACATCAGCTAAACTATCGAGCGATTTCCCCATCTCCGAGCTTGTTTTTAACAACCGGGCAACAAAGCCATCAAAAAAATCAAAAATTGCCGCAATATAAATTGCAAAACAAGCCCATATAATTTTCCCTTCAAATACAAGTAATAGCCCAATGGCTCCCGAGATAAGGTTTAATAGCGTTATTAAATTAGGTATATGAGGTGCAATCTTAGTTTTAAAAAACATAGAATAAAATTTAAGGTGCAAATGTAAAAAAATAATCCCTCTTTCTTATTAGAAAAGACTATTCAAGCAGGGTCAACAAATATTAAATTTTAAAATCGAAGAAGTTATTAATAATGGTTGGTAATTTACTGTGTTTTGTTAGTTATTCAGCTGGTATTCAGGGATTAAATAATAAGTTCTAATTCATTTTTGCTCAATAAAAATCAGCAATACAAAAACAAAATTACATGAATTTTTAGGCAAATCCCCAATCACCGGATTAACCGTTATAAAAAATATCTTCTCATTAATATCATCCTAATTAGAATTTTGGTAGTTGTATGTGGGGCAGAATCATGAGATTCCATCAAGATGTTTGGCAAATCAAAAATCGATTTATTATCCATATTCTTACGATTGCCGCATGGTATCCCTTCTCATAACACGATCAACAGGGTATTTTCAATGCTTCGTCCCGACAAGTTTGAACAACACTATATTCAATGGATAGACTTCCTTATCACAAAAGGGATCAGCAACGAAGTTGTCGCTATTGATGGGAAAATATCTGGTGGCTCAAAAGATTGTTTTCACAATAAATCCCTTATTCATATCGTAAGTACATGGGCCAAAAGTAACCAATTAGACATATGACATTGGAAAGTTGAGGCAAAGTCCAACGAAATAACTGATATCCCTTTACCGCTTGAGATTCCCGATATAGAAGGGTTTAGTGTACCCTTTGATGCAATGGGTACACTGAAAGAAATAGCCAAAACCATCATTGACCAAAAGCGGCCTATATCCTTGCCTTAAAAGGTAACCAGAGAGAATTGAAAGAAGCTTTAGAACATCTATTTTCCCGACAAAAAGCTAATAACCAAGACACAATTATAGAGAAAGGACTTGGACGGATCTAAACCAGGCATTGGCAGGTTATCACCAATCTTACCTTTTTGGATGAAAAAGAACAATGGGAAAATTTAACCAGTCTAATTAACGTAAATGTCCAAAGGGAAATAAACGGGAAAGTCACTACTGAAACCCGATTATACATCAGTAGCATAGAGGATTGTGTAAGATTTTCAATACTTTTATCCACCAGCATTGGGATATAGAAAACTCATTACATTGGGTACTTGATATAACATTCAACGAGGATCATCAAAGAAAGAAAATGGCATAGCTACACTAAATTTCACCTAGTCAATAACATAGCCTTAAACCTCTCGATATTAGAAGATTCAAATAAAGTAAGTTGGAAAAACAAACGACTCAAAGTTACTTGGGACTATGATTTCTTACTTAAAATATTGAAAATTTAAATGCGTCGAGCCTGGTTTCAATAAATTTGATTGCAAAAGCCACTGGATTATCTGAGGACGAAATCAAGAAGATACAATAATCCAAAGCTGGCGTGGATTTATAATCCGTGCCTTTATTCTATGCCATTTCTAACAACATTCTATGATATAAAAGAATGAAAGAACCTGGGCGAATTATTTTTTATTTTCGAGAAAATAAACTCACCGCAAGCTGACAACTCGGATTGCAAATCCGAGCCAGCTTAAGGTGTTTTATTGAACCAGAATTTTCACCGCACCCGATGTATCGCCCGAAACTAACCGAAGAATATAAATTCCAGGTTTTAAGCCAATCGTGCTCATCCTATGTTCCGATTCTCCACTTATTATATCGGTTCTGACTTTCTTTCCCGAAAGGTTTGTCATATGAATTTCAGTTCTTGGAATGCTCTGGCCGGAAAAATCAATCGTAATGTTATCAGATGCATTACAGATAGTTGGGTATACCTTAAAGTTTGGTGTAATCGTGTTCTTAACAACATTAGGCGGCGCCGGCTCCCCAAAAGGCAATTCGATATAATCGAACTGCATATATCCCCAGGAGGCATCAATACGCAGTTTGTTTACCTGGGTCTTTAACGGAAAATTTAGCGTTTTGGTCAGCCAGATATTGGCATCTCCGTTAAATAAAACATCTTTTCGGGTAGCGGCGTCGTTATTAACCATTACATACTGGTTTTTAATCCCATAGGGAACCCGGTATATGATCTTTATATCATAATTACTATCGACAGGCGCTTTGGGCAATGTAAATTCAATATACCCGGTTTGAGCAAACTCGGCATAATACGCGTTACTTGCCGTTATATCTGCTTTTTTAGAAGCAGTACCGCTTAAAGCCGCATTTTCAGCTTCGAAAATTTTAACGGGAGGATTGCCAATGGTAATAAGGTAGGGATCGGCATCCTTAATATAATTGTCAGAATCGGTAACGCTGATATATACCTTATATTTTGCTTCCAGCGGCTTTATCCAGTTGAAATCGTAAGGAGTAGCGGTCGATTCATAAATTGTATCATCTCCACAACGGTAGGTAACCTTCTTAATTCCCCCATCGGTATCTTTCACCTGCACCCGAAATTTAACCGTATCGCTTATACCAAACCTGGCATTGGGCAGCGGACTAATAACTTTGAGCGACGGGGCATTTTTTAAATTAGTATTAATATCGACATACGAAGTATAATTGTCGAATAAATATTGCATTTCGGTTCGGATATCCGGGGCATGCGATTCATTCCAAGCCCAACCCAGAGCACCGGAGTAGCCATTTTTATAAAGGTTTTCGAACGAACTTCCGGTGCCACAATGAGTGCAGAAAGGATAAAACTCGGCAATTATCAAAGGCTTATCGAGCTGCCAATACGAGTAAGGATGCTCGAAAGGTGAAAGACCAGTATTATCATAGTAATGGAAGCAATAAAAATCGAGTATTCCATCGGCATCTCCCCCCAAAGATTTAAGACGGGCATCCGAATAATAGTTGGTACCGCCGCTTACATCTGAAGCAGCTTTTGAACACCATGTGCCGTTTGTGACCTTCGCCTTTGGATCTCTACGATGAATTGCCCCGGCGCAGCGGTTTACGAATTTTTGAATATTGGTTATCTGTACCTGATCTACTTCACTCCAATTGCCAATGGGGGTCATCCCCTCGGGCTCGTTAAAAATTTCCCAGGCTAGTATTCCTGGATGCTCTTTCAGCGAATCGACCATCGGAATCAGCGAATTATTTATATAAGATGCCATTAGGGAGTCGACTGTCAGAATCCCCCTGTTCCGGTCTTTTACCATGGTGCTGTTTGTTTTGCGGAGCATATCGAACGACCAGAGGCATAGCATTAGCCCCACATCGTTTTTATAAGCTAAATCGCAGATGTTTTTTAAATCTTTTATGGTTCCATTTCCGGGACCAACCACTTTTGAACCCGAAAACTGAGGAGTAACAGCCCCATTGGTATGCAGCCATAAACGCACACTGTTACCTCCATAGTCGTGTACTTTCCGGAACATTTTCCGAAAACCGGCCGTATCGGTATTTCCATTGCCAATATCCGCACCAAAATTAATCCAGGCGGCATTTACTCCGTTTAGGAAAATCTGTTTCCCGTTATATTCAATAGTCGATGGTTGGGAGTATGCCATTAATGGCATGAATAGTCCGACCAACCAAAATCTAATATGTTTTTTCAATTTCGTACAAATTAAAATTATAACAAAACCCAAAGAATGAAAAAACCCAAACAACCGATGTACATTACCAACTAACTGGTTACAATCGTATTATTTGGGTTTTAAAGGTATCAACCAGCGGCAGCATAAAGCTACCGACCAGTTGATATTACCTACTACAAAACTACCACTTACTACTAATTTATTTTTTCGTAACGAATATTGTCTATACAAAATCCGGAGAAGTCTAAACCATTACCCCACATAGTCATTCCCCACTCTCCACCATTAACAGGAGTTGGATTAGCTAAACCTGAAAATGCAGATAAAGGAATAGAAATTGTAATCCAACTGCTATTGGTTGTGAATTTATCTCCTGATTTAATATAAGATAAGATATTGACAGCTTTGCCACCTAACATAAGGCGAATTTCTGCATTACCAGTCACATCATTACGTAAACGAACATCCATTTTTACAACGTGGTCTGCATGAGAAACAGATGCATAAGAGATGTAATTATTTGCAAACAGCCAATATTTAGATGCATCCCAAGGAGTTGCCTGATAATAGTTTTTAGTTCCATCAACTCCATCAGCAATTGTACCTAAACCACCAACTCCGTCCCATGTAAATCCTGACCATCCTGCATCAAAACTATAGATCATTAAAGATGGATCTAAAACAGGGTCAGTTCCTCCAATGAATATTTCCGGAGATATACCTTCTTCGCCTTCATAAGTAATCAATGTTATTGTTCCTGTTCCGGTGGTAACTGTTTTTGGCACATAAACTTCAACTTTCGTATCTGTTTTTTCTCCATAGGCAGTTGCTTTAACATTTCCAGGGAAGATTAATTCTTTTATCAATAGCATACTGGTGCCATTTAGGGTCAGTTTTTCTCCTGGTGTTCCTTTGGCCTCTGAGAAAGAGGTAATTGTTGGAAGGTTTGCCAAAATAGTAAGATCTGTTGCCGATTGCACCTGAACGCCATTCTTTGCAACCAACGTTATTTTTCCATCTTTTGCTCCAACAGGAACAGTCACAACCAGCTCCGTTTCGGTTCTTCCGGCGGCAATTGCGCCTTTAACTCCTCCAACAAAATTAACATCCACTACCAAATCCAAATCAGTTCCAGTAATAGTAATGTCTGTTTTTGCCTTTGTGGTGGTAGGTACTATAGATGTAATTACAGGATCAACAAAAATTAATTTAGGACCTTTTACCGTTTTATTGGCTTTGGTTATAAATTTAACTGTATCAGTAACAGCGTCATTTGGTATAGTTACTACTATTTGAGTAGCAGTTCCCCCAGCATTGATTGCACCATCTTTGGCTCCGCCAAAAGTTACTTTATCTATTAAATCCAGATTTGTGCCGGTCACAGTTATTTCTGCACCATTTTTAACAGTTGTTGGAGTAACACTAACAGTTGGAACAACCATTACAAGTTTTGCTGCCGATTTAACTTTAACACCCGAAGCAGGAATAAGGCGTAACGTATCATCTTGTGTTACATCCGGTACTTTTAAAACAATTTGAGAGGCAGATTGCGAAACAAACGAAGTCACATTTTGATTCCCCCCAAGCGCCACTGTTTTAACCAAATCGAGATTAGTACCTGTAATAGTAAGGTTGGTACCTGCTTTAACAGGATTAGGAGCTATGGTAGAAATAGCTGGCAGAATCACATTCAATGCATCGGCCGAATAAACAATAATAGGATCGGCATTTCCATTAGACACCGCAATTTTACCGGCTTGAGCAGCAGCTGGAACTTTTACTTTTATTTGGCTGCGGCTTTGGCTAACAAAGTCAGCAACATCAACGGTAACACGATCGGTAAAAATTATCTGTTTTACCAAATTCAGGTAATCGCCCGAGATTGTCAAAACAGAGTCGGCTTTAATTACAACCGGTGAGTAAGATGCAATCGAAATTGGCTCTGAGAAACCCATAGGAGTTTTAGTTGTAATATCTCCCTGAGGGGTTTTAACAATTACAAAACCTTCAACAGCATTTTGAGGTACCGTAATGGAAACTAAAGTAGCAGTTTTTGAAGTAAATGCCGAAGCAGGGATTTCAATGTCCCCTGGTAACATAATAGCACTTACCTTATCGAGATTGTTCCCGATAAACCGCAATTCAGCACCGCGGGCTACAGGCATAGGCCCGTAACTGTTCAAAACAATTTTACCATCGTTCCCTTCTTCTTCATCTTCGCAAGAGGTAAAGAGTATGCTGGCACTCACTAAAAACAATGTTGCTATTAGTAGTGAGAAGTTTAAGTATTTTCTATATTTTGTTTGCATATTGATTTTTTTATTGGTTGTAAACTACTATTTTACAGGTACTATACGTATGTTATCAATACACATGTGTACCACACAATCTGTACCTTTTGTACCACCAGCCCAAACAAAGAACGTGAGGCCTCTTATCATATCAGCAGTAAGAGCGGTAGCACAAACTCCTCCATCCGATTTGTACTTAAATTCAGATAATGGAATAGTAACAGTCGTCCAACCTTTAGTGCTATAGCTTCCCGATTCTTTCCAAGGCATCCATAGTCCACGGGGAACATTGCCATCTCCAATATATCCATTGGTATTAGACGTACTATATGGTGTAAAAATCATTTGCAAAGCGCCCGATTGCCACTTTTCAACCACATTGCATTCAAATTTGATAGCAGCATCTGCCAAATTACCCGTATAAACCGGTGCATCAGGTCTTCCATTAGAACTTGGCCAAAAATTAAAACTGAAAGCATCTTCATTCCATCCCGGCTCAGCAGTCATATCTCCTTTGAACCTAACATAATTACCACTTAAGGAAGCAGGGGCAGAATTTGCAAGAACTCCTGAACGCCAACCGCCAGCAGCAGTTAATGCATCAAAATCAAGAAGGATATTTCTATCGTCGCGGAAATAAAAGACTGAACGGGTTGAACCATAAATAGATTTCACCTGAATTGGACCAACACCAGCTCCGGATGGAACTTTAACCAAAATTTGATTAATGTTGGAACTTATTAAAGTACCGGCAATATTACCCGGAAAAATAACCTGAAGTGGCACACTTGGGTCGTTTATAAAGAAATTGCCCTGAATAACAGCGGTATCTCCATCTTTAACATATTCGCATAGCATCCCCTGTAACAAAGGAGCTGGTACGTCTACTCCAAAAGGATAGGTAATCTCCGTCTTATTTTTCAGCACCAATTTTATTTCATTGGTTACAACATCAGGAATCTTATTTGGAATAGTAACTATAATGTTAGTACTGCTAATGAAACTAGTATTTAGTTTAGCAGGTTGGTCGTTAAACCAAATCTCAGTAACATTTTGAAGGTTTTCTCCAATGATAGCAATATTATTCCCCATAAAAGCATGGGCTATCAATGAATCGGATTTTAACGGATTGGTTAAACGAATGTAGTTAACCACCGGAGTACCCCCATTATCAGAGTCGTTATCATCGCAAGCCAGGAAGAGGGCCCCTGATACTATGGAAAGGAGCAACAGTAATAATCCTGGTAATTTGGAATACTTACTTATATATTTTTTCATATCTATACTTCTTTTTAAGTTGTTGAATTAATATCCAATGGCGCTAAAGTCGAATGCAACCGGCTCCACATCATCCATAAGGTTGGGGTTCATGGCTAAATCGACCTCCGGGAAAGGGATTCTGAATTTTTTATTGTCGGTAACATTCACTTTAAAAGTGTTAAGAGTTACTGTACTTCCAGTTCCTTTATATAATTCGGCTAATCCATTTAAGCTGCCTCTTTCCTGTGCATTTAGCTTACTTTTAGCCAATTCGGGGTTGTAATAAGACAATCGTACGAAATCGTACCAATTATCCCCTTCGCAAGCAAATTCTCTTCTACGTTCATTGAAAATATCATCAAATGTTATTGATGTAGCATTTGTCCAACTTGGAATGGCCCGTTTACGAACAGCATTATAAACACGGAGAGCTTCTGCATCGGTAGTAGAAGGATTATTTCCCAACACAGCTTCAGCATAAACTAAATAAACATCAGCTAAGCGAAGAACATGCGTGGCTAAATCGGTTGCCATACGCCGGGCTGGCACACCACTTTCAGGAGTGTGATCCCCTTCGAAATGTCCAACTATGTGTTTCACACAATTTGCTCCGGTTCCTATACCAAAAGTAGCCCCGGCAACATTGGTGTCGTCCCAGGTGGCAGTAAAACCGCCCACATGTCTCCAGAAATAGGGATAAAAATCGCTATACATCATGCAGGTAGCTTTCCGGCGGGTATCGTAATTATTTCGGGTTTTATTAACGGCTGTATCTCCAAAAAGTGATACCAAATCAATAGTTGGGCCGACCCAGGTTCCCCAAGAATCAGCTAACCCTGTAAAACCATTCAACGAAAGGTCCGATTGTAATGTGTTTTGAGAAGTCCATTGGTCAGATGCAATCCAGCGCCATGAAAGCAAATTTTCGGAATTAAAATTCCCGGTAGAGATACGAAATAGATTGCTATAGATTGGCTCCAGTCTGGCAGGACTTTCATTTATAACTTTAGCGGCAAATTCCTTTGCTTTATCAAGGTCTGTTTGGTTACGGGTACCATTTTGCCCCCATCCCGAACGGGTTAGGTAAACTTTTGAAAGTAATCCGTAAGCCGCATATTTATCAATTCTACCACTGGTATTTTGTTCGGGAAGCAATTCAATTGCTTTTTCGAGCGTTTTTACAATGTATTCATAAACATCTTCCACCTTATTTTTCTTCAGTTTATTGGCAGTACCCGCACCAATAATGTCACTGTTACTGTGGATAATTGGTACAGCACCCCAACCGCGCACCAGGTAAAAGTATGCCATGGCTTTCCATACCATCGCTTCGCCGGTTACCGTATTTTTGGTTTTTTGTGTAACTCCACTTCCTGCTTTGTTAGCAATATTTTCAATAACAGCATTGCAATGGCCATTCACCAACCACAAAGAGTTCGATGCATTTGCCAAATCAGCATCTGCGGAAGTTATGTTAAAATTCTGATAGGCGTTTTCAGTTCCTTTAAAAACATTTCCGGCTAAAACATCGCCAATAGATACAAAACCACGCTGAAAATCGTACCAGGGAGCATTGTAAAGCACATTGGCGGCCTGGAAGCATTGCTCATCGGTTTTATAAAAGCTATCGATGGTATAACTATCTTCGGTAGGACGATTCAGGAAATCTTCGCAAGCACTCACGGTTATCATTACAACAATGAGCGCCCATATTTTAGTGCATTTTAATATTTTATTCATAGTCTGAGTTTTTCAAGAATTAAAACGTGATATTAAGACCAAATGTGAAAATACGGGGTGAAGG
>JAIFLU010000141.1 GCA_020048915.1 Bacteroidota bacterium
AAAAGCTTTCGTATGACCTGAATTCTAAGAACGCCAGAATACTCTTTCGGTTACTTACCTTCTTAAAAGTTTGGTTTTCGGGACATATTATGAATCCTGATAAGAAATTTGTTGAATACCTGAAATCGAAATAAACTTTACAATTCTAAAAAACAAAACCACCCCGCAAATTTCGGGGCAGTTTGTTTAATATGTGAGTCTTTTTTTAAAAAACTGAACGATTACCATCATTCTCAACTTCTTTTTGACGATCGAGTTTGTTTATTTTGTTTCCATACTTAAATGTGTAGGTTACGCGTAAAGTCACGAGATTCTTTACATAAACATCCATATTGGTTTCTTGCCAGAAATTTTCCGATTCGGCTACTGTGTTCGAAACTGTAAAGTTTTCCATGAAAGGATTGATAGCGCTTAACGAAAGCTTAAGGCTTTTCTTCACTTCCTTCTCAACGCCGATAACATATAGCCCGCCTCGTTTATTCATATTCTGTGTACTAATGTATGGGCTATTATATTGTGTGTATACAAATAATACGAATTTTTTAGGTAGTGTAAAAATCGAGGTAGCGTTGGAACGGAATGCCGCTTTTTGCCTTTCCTTCACGCCATAACGTTCAATGGAATTTAAATTCAGATTGTAAATACTCAGGTATGGGTTTATCTGCCACCATTTGCTAATCTTTATCGATCCGGAGAAATTAACGCCATATTCGTAGCCTGTTCCAACGTTATCAACAATACTTTCGGAAATACGCCCGTCAACAATCCTGGTTACCCTGCGGAAGTTGTCATTAAAATAATTATAATAAATACCTGCTGATAAATAACTGTTTTTAACAGGTGCACTGAAGTTCAGTTCAACCTTGTTATTGTATGAAGGATTAAGATATGGATTTCCTTTGGAAATGGTGATAGAGTCAATGCGATTCACAAATGGATTCAGATCCCCGATTCCGGGACGTTGTATAGATCTTCTGTAAGTTAATTTCAACGAATTTGCCTTTCCAATTTTTTGCTGAATGGTTAACTGTGGTAACAAGCAATCGTAATTGGTTTCTGTACTTTCGTTGATATCAATGTACGACAATTCGTAACGTAACCCGGCCTGAATACTCAACTTTTTATAAGCACCCGATAAAGAAGCATAAAAAGAATGACGTGATTCGTTATACTTCAGATTTGTTTCTGCAGCATCCGATGCGCCGCTGAAATCGTTGTCCATCCACTGTGAATAGGTATGGTATCCCAAGCCAAGTTTGTAATCTTTTGGTAAAGGCTGAACATAGTCGAGCTTTACACCCAATGCTTGCTTGCTGTCGTCGTATGTTTCAATCCGGTTTAACAAACCTCCTACCGGAGTAACTCTATCCGACTGATAATATTGGTCTCTGTAATCTACATCGCGATCACCGTGATATTTATAGTAATTCACGTCTACAGTAAATTCCTGATTTTTCTTGTCGAATGTTTTCTTATAGAAGGCGGAATAATAATTGGAAGTATTTACGTTTTTATCGTAACTGAAAGCATCAATATAAGTTTGTAAAGCTTCGTTGTTATAAAGTTCCTTATAACCGTTGGTCTTAAAGGTCAAACCATTGCCCGGCCTGAAATTACCATAAAGGTTTAAGGTGTTTTTGTTATTGAAAAAATAGTCAACGCCATAATCAAATCCTGCAAAGTTTACATCAATCTTTCCATCATTGTTCTGGAAATATCTGGTGGAAACACCATTGTTATCCGAAATACGGTTGGTAGTACTGTTTAGTTCCAAACGTTCGTAGTGAGAATGCCCCGAAACAAAAACCCTGATTTTATTGTAGCCGTATTCCAGGTTTCCGTTTGAGTTGGAAAAAATAACCCTGTCGGAAAGCGGAATCTCAGGACTTAACTGACCACTGAAACCATGTTTCTTTTCCCGCTTTAGGATAATATTGATTACACCGGTTACATCTGCATCGTATTTCACCGAGGGATTGGTCATAATCTCAATCTTATCGATGCTATTTGGATCGAGCTGCGCCAGATAATCTTTATCACGTTGCTTGCCATCAACCAAAATCATTATGTTTGAACTTCCTTCGAGTGAAATATTATGTTGAAAATCGACCTGTACAGCAGGTACCTGGCGTAATAATTCCAACCCGGAGTGTGCAGAAGTTGCAGCTTTGCTGTTGATGGCATAAACTGTTTTATCCACCTCGGTAACTCCTTTCAGGCGTTCTCCTTCTACAACCACCTCTGCTAAAGCTTGGGAAACAGCATCCATTTCTACAGTACCTATGTTTTGCGATGGTTGCGACGAATTTAGGGCAATTCCATTTTTTAAAATGGGTTTATAGCCGAGGCACGAAACTTTAATGAAATAATCACCTTCTTTTAAACTCGAGAAAGTGAATAAACCGGAAGTGTCGGAAACAGCACCTGTAACAAGAGCGCTATCGGGAAGATGATGCAATGCTATACTTGCAAATTCTACTGGTTTATTTTCGATGAAATTACGAAGTTTGCCCTGAATTTTGTAAGATGGTTGAGCAAATGAGGAGATTGTAAAAACCATTAAAACAAAAATACTATATATTGGTTTTAATGTAAAGCGGTTGGTTTTTGCAGGTAAATTTTTTTTCATAAAGTTAGCATTATTGGATTAGAAAATATGTTGATGGATTTTACCATAATAATGCCAAACTTTATAAGGTATTTAAATACAGTTAATTGTCATTTACTTTTCATTAAAATCCGAAAGGCATAATTGTTCTATTCCTCTACAGTAACTGTTCGTAAATGAACAGTGTTGTTTTTTTAATGATGTATTATTATTGAAGTTAATTTCACCTCCGTTATTATAATTTCATATTTTTACCCCAATTAATTAAGTTTCATTCTATGAAAAATATTAACCGTAGAGATTTTGTAAACCAAGGTGGTAAAGCTATTGCTGCTGCAGGAATAGTTGGACTGGCTCCTAAGAATTTCCGTAACGATAAATCTATGCTAAACAGTTTTGTACATCATGTATTTTTTTGGTTGAAGGAGCCAGAGAATAGGGAGTCTGTTAAAAAGTTTGAAGCTGCTTTGAAGGAATTGGTAACAATCGAATCTATTCAACATTTTCATTTGGGTAAGCCTGCCGAAACCCGAAGAGAAATAATTGACAGCAGTTATCATTACTCTTTATTGGTCTTTTTTGAGGATAAAAAATCACATGACATTTATCAGGAGCATCCCAAGCACGATATTTTTAGGAAGGTTAACGGGGAATTATCCGCGAAGGTGCTTATATACGATAGTATCGCTATTTAAGGTGTCGGCAAGAAAACGCCAATTTCTTCGTTACGCTCGGTATTAAAATGCTCATTTACGAAAAGTAAACTCCGCTTTTTCTGCCTTCGCAAGCCTTGAACTTGGCGTTTTCCTATCCAGCACAGTGTTTTCTTGCAAGCGCTATTTAAGCAAAAAGGGATATTTGAAATTTTTCAACTCAAATATCCCTTTTTTAAATCTTGAAATATCTCTTTATTTCAATAATGCTAATGCTTCTTTAATTTTTATCATTGCTTTTTCGAGCTTTTCGTCCGAATTGGCATACGAGATACGAATGCAGTTTGGCTCTCCAAATCCTTCACCTGGAACAGTTGCCGCATTGGCCTTGTCTAAAAGATAAAGCGAAAAGTCCATATCAGTTTTGATGGTTACTTTTCCATCCGTTTTGCCAAAATAATAACTTACATCCGGAAAAACATAAAATGCTCCTTCGGGTACATTGCATTTTAAGCCCGGAATATCTTTCATCAATCTCAAAACCAAATCTCTGCGACGTTTGTATGCCACATTCATTTCTTTGGTGTAGGTATTATCGGAGGTAAGAGCTGCTAACGCCGCACGTTGAGCAATTGATGATGCCCCCGAAGTAAATTGTCCCTGAAGTTTCGATACGGCTTTGGTTAACCAAAGCGGACCGGCCATATATCCAATGCGGTAACCCGTCATGGCATATCCTTTCGATACACCATTTATCACCACAACCCGTTCGTGAATGCTTTCAAATTGAGCAATTGATTCGTGGCTTCCAACAAAATTAATATGTTCGTAGATTTCATCGCTAATTACAAAAATACGAGGGTGTTTGGCTATAACATCGGCTATTGCTTTTAACTCTTCTTTGCTATAAACGCTTCCTGTTGGATTATTTGGGGAACAAAGCAATAATGCTTTTGTTTTTGGGGTAATTGCGGCCTCAAGTTGATTGGCAGTTAACTTGTAATTGTTTTCAAGGGTGGTTTTAATAATAACATTTACTCCACCGGCAAGTTTAACAAGCTCGGAGTAGCTAACCCAATATGGAGCAGGGATGATTACTTCGTCGCCTTCGTCTATCAGACACATAATGTTATTAGCCAAGGCATGTTTTGCACCGTTCGAAACGCTTATCTGATCAGGAGTATATGTCAGGTTGTTTTCAACTTTGAATTTATTGGCTACGGCTTTGCGTAAATCCATATACCCGTCAATAGGGGAGTAGAACGAAAAATTGTCGTCAACCGCTTTTTTGGCAGCTTCTTTAACATGAGGAGGGGTGAAAAAATCGGGCTCACCTACCGTTAAATTTATTACATCAATACCTTGGGATTGTAAATCGCGTGTTTTTTGATTCATAGCAATAGTTTGCGATTGCGATAAACTATTGATCCGTTTTGATAAGTGTTCCATGCCTACGATTATAATTAAAAATATTTATCTTTTCAACGCCTTAAAAATACGTTTTATATTCAATAATTAATTTATACTTTCGTTTGTTTCTTATATAATGCTTAAAAAATGGACTATCTGGAAGTATCGAAGTATGTAATTCCTGCCGCAATCGTTTTTTTTACAGTTTGGGTAATTATTTATAAATATTTTACCAATATTGAAAAAATGCGTAAGGTAGATATGATGATCGAAAACCGTAAAATTATTGTCCCGCTTCGGCTGCAAGCCTACGAACGGATAATTTTATTTATGGAACGTATTTCGCCCGAATCGCTGGTAATGCGGGTAAACCAATCGAATATGAATGCCCGGCAGTTACAAACGGAACTATTGAGCTCTATTCGTGCCGAATTTGAACATAATTTGTCGCAGCAGTTATATATTTCGCCCGAAGGTTGGGAAATGGTTCGAAATGCGCGTGCTATCACTATTCAACTTATTAATACTGCCAGTGATCAGATAAAACCTGATGCTCCTTCAATAAACCTATCTGCAAAAATTTTGGATATGATTATGGAGGCTGATAAAGCGCCTACCGGAGCAGCCATCGAGTTTCTGAAAAAAGAAGTTCAGAGTTTATTTTAGCTAAAAAATAAAGCTAATAGTTGATAGTTCTCAGAGATTTATCTCTTACGCACTATCAGCTATTAGCTTTATACTATGGCCTATCTTTTATTTACTTAATCAGATCGACACTCCGGCGGATAAACTTAGTTAAGTCTTCTCCTTTAAGCATATTGTTTGATAATAGTGCCAGGTCGATAAGTTGTTTAACCAGTGCGTCGTTTTGACCATAACCGGTAAGTAAATCATCTTTCTGCTTACGCGATTCTTCAAGCTTTTTATCCAGATCGTCTCTGAAGTCTTTGTCCGACTGACTTATTTCTTCGTCTTTCTTTCCTTTCAGCTTTTTATCAAGTTCAGCTTTTTCGTTCTCAATAATTTTAATCTGGTCTTTTACAGGCTTAAGACTTTCGTTAACAGCAGCATCCTTGTCAGCAATCACTTTTTTAACCAATGGGTGATTCGCATTTACAACCAGGTTATAACTGTTTGGCAATTCACCATAGAATCCGGCTGCGCCGCCACCCATAGCCGACATATCTTTCATACGGCGCATAAATTCCGATTGGGTAATAATCATTGGTTGTGCAGTTTCAGACAGACTTTCGAAAACAACATAAAAATGATCGTCTTTTTTAAGTTGGCTCTGAATTACCGGGCGCAATTCGTCTTGTTGTTCCATCGAGAGTTTAACCTCTTCGGTATTATCCTTCTGAATTAGTTTCTCGGCAATTTCAGCATCAACCCTGGTGAATCTCGATTCTTTAAGTTTCGATTCCAGTTGATTAATAAAGTGCATGTCGAGCTGTCCATCCATTACCAAAACATCGTATCCGATATTTTTAGCCGAATCAATAAACGTATGTTGATCTATTGAATTGGTAGTATAAAGATAGATCAGGGTTTTATTTTTATCGGTTTGTGTGGAAGAAATCAGATCCTTGTATTCGTCGAGTGTGAAATACTTGCCATCGGTATTCTTAAGAAGGACAAATTTTTCGGCCCGTTCAAAGAATTTCTCATCGGTAATCATTCCGTAAGTGATGAATAATTTCAGTCCATCCCACTTTTTTTCAAATTCGGCGCGGTCGTTTTTGAAAAGATCTTCCAAACGATCGGCAACCTTTTTGGTGATATGGCTGGATATTTTTTTAACATTTGAGTCGCTCTGCAAATACGAACGGGAAACATTTAAAGGAATATCAGGAGAGTCAATAACACCGTGTAAAAGTGTTAAGAAATCAGGGACAATTCCTTCAACCGAATCGGTAACATAAACCTGGTTGGAGTATAATTGAATTTTGTTTTTCTGAATTTCTATATTGTTTTTAATCTTTGGAAAATAGAGGATTCCGGTAAGATTAAACGGGTAATCAACATTTAAATGTATGTTGAATAACGGCTCTTCCTGAGTAGGATATAGGTCGTGATAGAATTTTTTGTAATCTTCGTCTTTTAATTCGGAAGGTTTCCTGGTCCACAGCGGGTTGGTGTCGTTAATAATGTTATCATTATCCGTTTCTACCTCTTTGCCGTCTTTCCATTCTTTTACTTTACCAAATGAGATTTCGTTAGGCAGAAAACGGCAATACTTTTTAAGCAGTTCGTTTATCTTGCTTTCCTGGGCGTAATCTTCATTTTCGCTGTCAATATAAAGTTTGATTTCTGTCCCACGGGTTTCTTTGGTAGTTTCTTCCATGGTATATTCGGGACTACCATCGCAACTCCATTTAACAGCTTTGGCACCTTCTTTATACGAAAGGGTGGTGATTTCAACCTTCTCAGCCACCATAAATGACGAATAGAAGCCAAGTCCAAAATGTCCGATAATGTTTATCTGATTTTTGTATTTGTCCAAAAATTCTTCGGCCGATGAAAAAGCAATCTGGTTGATATACTTTTCTACTTCTTCGGCTGTCATTCCAATACCACTGTCGGAAACTGTAAGGATTTTCTTTTTAGGATCGAGTGCTACTTTTACGGTTAAGTTGCCCAATTCGCCCTGAAATTCACCGGATGATGCAACTGCTTTTAACTTTTGGGTAGCATCAATTGCATTGGAAATTAACTCGCGTAAAAATATTTCGTGGTCGGAGTAAAGAAACTTTTTGATAATAGGGAAAATATTCTCTGTAGTAACTCCAATAGTACCTTTTTGCATTGTTATAAATAGTTTAAGTTCGACATTATGTATTGCCGAATGCCATTTTCAAACACTATGCCATGAGGGTTTTTCTGACAATTAGTCAGAATCCACTGAAATGGATGACATGCTTTGGTAAATAAATAATTGGTTGATTATTTATTACGGGTAGGTTTGTTTGGCATAACATCGGGAGTATAAATCCATTGTCCTTTTTTGAATACCAGGCCATCGAAGGAGAAATCGGGGCCATAATATTCGTATTGACCGGTATATCTTGTTTCGCTGGGCGACAGGTGGTCGTATACAATGGTCTTTATGGCTTCGTCATAATTGAGCATCATCGTCACCCTTGCTGAGAATGAAAAGACCATTCGGCTTTGAAGTTTGTTAGAAATATTGAAAATAGGTGCTCCTAAGATGGGTTGACTGTTTTCAAAGTAAAGAACATCAATTACTTTTTTCGAGATTATATCGGTGCTTAAATCTAGCCCAAGTAATGTGAAATACTTAAGGCGTCCAACCTTTGTAGCGATAACTTTATAATAAAGTGCGCCATACCAATTATTAGGTTTAAGTGAAATGTTTCCAACGTTATCCAGGTTGGTGTTGTCAATCAAGCTAAAAACCTCGCATTTTTCGTTTTTGCCCGGATTCATCTGAATGATACCATAGTTTTTAGATGTATTGTTGCTTAAAAAAATATTCCAGGTAAATATTCGGAATTCTTTTTCGGGGCCATTCAATTTTCCTATATTTTTAAGTGTATCAAAGGAGTAACTGAAGCTTTGAGGGTCTTCCAACAGCTTACTGAAAGTTTTTTGGAGATTTTCCATAACAGCTTCTTTGATTGAATCGGTGGTAGATTTCTTAGCAGTTTCCTGCCATGTAAGAACATTAAGCTCAAATTCCCTGAAAGATACATTAGGGGTTTGTCCTTGCAACGGATTGCCAATAATGTAGAGCAGAGTAATAAATAGTAATAAATGTTTCATGTTAAGCTGGTATATGCCATTTTGGAGCTGCAAACGTATAATGTGAGTGTTGAATAAAAAAAGCCGTATCCTTATGAGAAACGGCTTTTGCGGATCAAAAGAATTCGAATTATTTTATAATGACATTAATATCGCCCATAAGCTTGTCTTTATATGATTTGCCAATGGGAAGTGATTTCATACCATCGTGCGTTTTAATGAGAATGGAGTTATCTTCAATAACATTAATGCTACCGGTATTTACAATAAATGAACGATGGACCCGGGTAAACTTTGTGGTAGGAAGTTTTTGTTCAATCGCTTTCATGGTGAAGTGAATCGTATACCGATCGTTAAATGTGTTGATAATTACATAGTTTTCGAGTGCTTCTACCCATAAAATATCTTCGTATTTTAGCCGCACCAGAGAAGAATTGTGTTTAATAAATATTTCGTCGCCTTTGGTGTCAATTTTATTTTTGTTAAACCGGGTTAATGCTTTGTCAACAGCCTTGTAAAAACGGCCATACGAAACCGGTTTTAGGAGGTAGTCAGTAACATCGTACTCAAAAGCGTTCAAGGCGTATTTTTCTTTCGAGGAAATGATAATGATTTGAGGTAGTGTATCCAGCGAATCCAGGAAATCAATGCCGCTCATTTCGGGCATTTCAATATCTAAAAAAATCAGATCAACTTCTTCTACAGCAGACTTAATAGAATTAATTGCATCGACGGCATTCGAAAAAGTATTAATAAGAGTCAAATTTTCTGTTCGGGCAACAAATTCTTCTATAACCCTACACGAAAGTTTATCATCGTCAATAATTATGCAATTCATTATGGTAGATATTAATTTACAACAGGTTATAATTAGTTTATACTATCCAAAAATTGATCTGATAATAACCTCCGTTTATCAATGTCTTTGTATAGTTTGTCAAATATAAAACAATTTTATAAAAAAAACATGAAATTATTGAAATTACATGTTCAAATCAGAAGAGTTGTTTGAGCTAAGGAAATTATTAATAAGCAGTTCAGGTTTTCGAATCATAGCCTTAATCCAGGCCAGTTTTACTTCCTCTGTTTCTTCAGGACTAAGTTGCCATTGAATGTTTGTTGATCGGATTCGGTTGGTTAGGGTATACATAACGATAGCGGCAGAAACGGAGAGGTTTAAACTTTCGGTATAGCCTACCATGGGTATTCGGATAAAAGCATCCGCATGATGAAGCAATGTATTTGAGACACCCTCCCATTCAGTTCCAAAAGCAACCACAAATTTACCAGCGGTAATGTCAAAGTTGTCAGGTGTGTATCCTTCAACATTGGGACTTGTAACTATCAGCCGATACCCTTCTTTTTTTATATGGTCAATTGCTGTTTGGGTGTTATCCTGGGCAGCGTTATATTGCTTTTTAGTCAACCATTTATCGGCTCCTCTGGTAACGTAAGGATTGTATTCAAACTGATTTTTGTTTTCAATAATGTGAATATCTTGTATTCCAAAGCACTCGGCAGTTCTAAGTACGGCACTTATGTTTTTCGATTGATAAACATCTTCCAATAATATGGAAAAGTAACGGGTTCGGAAACTAATTTTTTCTTCGATTAGCTTGACTCTTCGTTCGTTAAGAAATTGTTCCAGATAATTATTTAGTAGTGATGTGTTCATGAATAAGCAAAAAAAAAGGGGCATAAGCCCCTTAAGTTTTTTTTAATCCGATTACTTTACTGCATCAGATAATTCGCTTCCAGCTTTGAATTTGCATACATTCTTAGCTTTAATGTTAATAGGCTTACCAGTTTGTGGGTTACGACCAGTTCTGGCGCTTCTTTTAGCAACGGAAAAAGAACCGAAACCAACAAGAGCAACTCTGTCACCTTTTTTCAAAGCACCAGTGGTAGCTTTAATGAAAGCATCAAGAGCTTTTTTTGAGTCAGCTTTTGTAAGTTTAGCTTCTGCAGCAATAGCATCGATTAATTCAGCCTTGTTCATAATTAAAAAATTTTAGGGTTAGTAAAATTAGTTTTATTGAATACTATATACAAATATAGCGTAATTCTCATGTATAGCAAGACCTTGAGAAAAAAAATGTGATGAAATGCTTAAAAAAGTGTTGATAATTACTGCTTTTGGTGACGAACGGCTTTTGAAAGCCGCATTTTACGGGCATTCTTAAAAATGCATTAAAAATTTTGCTTGTTGAAAAAAAAGTATACTTTTGTGCCCGGAGAAATGGCAGAGCGGTCTAACGCGGCGGTCTTGAAAACCGTTGTACTGAAAGGTACCGGGGGTTCGAATCCCTCTTTCTCCGCAAAAGTGATTCAAGCACAATTATATCCGCTTAAATATTAAAATTTAAGCGGATTTTTTGTTTCTATTCACTAAAACAATTCAGAATCTACTAGGAAAGTTGAGGAGTAAGTAAGTAAGCAGGTAATTGTTATAAGTTTTTTCCTGAGTTTGACACCTAAAACACCATGACATGCCTGTAGGCCTCATAAACATTAGGGTTATTTTTCAAAAACTCAAAAATGTAGTG